>JAPHSO010000027.1 GCA_026193675.1 Gammaproteobacteria bacterium
CGATTCTGAACTAGGTAGTGGAAATGCCCTTTCAGGAACCAATGATCAAACCCTCAGACTAGGTAGAGCGCTGCTTGTTGATGGATATGCAAGTGCTGGGACACCAGTAGCCATGCCGTTAACACTTGAGTTCTTTGACGGTACCAGCTTTATTTACAATGCTCCCGACGCAGGAACAACCTTCACAGATACGCTCCTTACTTGTAGCGATCCACTAGGCGGAGCAACTATCGCTTGTGGCGACATTATCATTACCCCGGCGGCTCCTACCACGGTGACCAATGGCAACAATTTCACTCTTACTCCGAGTAATAACAATGAAGGCTCTCTCACCTACCAGCTAAATCTTGCCACTAGTACATTTCTAAGATTTGACTGGGATGGTGACGGAGCAGCTGATGATGATCCAGAGGCTACTGTGACCTTCGGACAGTATCGTGACTACCATGGTGATGAGCGATTTATATTCTGGCGCGAGGTTGAACGATGATCCCAAGCCGAGGATTTTCACTTATTGAGCTGGTTATGGTGATTATTGTGCTGGGGATTATCTCTGTCTATGCAATGCCACGGATGGGAAGCCTCAATGCGTATAGTCTACAGCGATCAGCTCAAGATCTGGTAGAGGCGGTACGCTACACTCAAACAATGTCGATGAATCATAGCGGTGATCCTCTCTTTCAAATTGCTCTTACCGGTAACGGCTTTACTGTCTATCAGGATCTGGATGGTGACAATAGTTTTGATGCTCCAGGTGAGCAGGTTACCAACCCCATCGATGGCAGCGGCAGCTACACTGAGAATGCTGGAGAGTGGGCTGGAGTTTCTTTTACCCAAACTGGGAGTATCTCCTTTGATTCGCGAGGAATGCCTTCCTGTGTAGTGAACTATGCTCCCTGTAGTACTCCATCAAACGCCGATGTAGCCATTACTTTGACCATGGGAACTGAAAATCTTAGTGTAACCATAGAGACCTATACCGGTTATGCGCGAATTAATTAAACCTAACCAGCAGGGTTTCACGCTCATTGAGACCGTGATGTTTATTATCATTGTCGGAATCGCGGTATCTGCTGTCGCGCTGCAATTTACACTAAATGTGCGTCATAGTGCCGATCCACTCCTACGCCAACAGGCAATTACCTTTGCTCATATCTATCTGGATGAAATCACAGCTAAAAAGTGGGATGAAACAACACCCGATGGGGGAGGGATTGCACTTGGTCCAATTGTGATAGGAGCTGATGCCGGTGAGTTAGTACGAACCGATTTTGACGACGTCGATGACTACCACAATCTTAATGAGACACCCTTAGCGGGATTTACTGTAAGCATCACGGTGACCTATGGTACAGACTGGGAAGATAATCCAGCGTCTCCAAATATAACGATTCCCGGAGCGGCAACTAAAGAGATTAATCTCACGGTGAGTACACCTATTGGGGAGTCACTCACCTTTACTCAATACAGGCTCAATTTCTAATGGTGCGGATAAGAGCTACCCATCGAGGTTTCACTCTCATAGAGCTGGTGATGGTGATTGTGATTCTGGGCATCATTGCTATGACACTTGCTCCTGTCATTAACCAGAATGTTACTGCGTTTACCGATACGCGCTCCAGAACTGAACTAACTGCAAAGGGTCGTTTAGCTCTGCAGCGCTTGGCACGTGAACTCCGTCATACCGTTCCATACAGTATCGAGCTATTGAGTCCTACTAGAATCCAGTTTGTAACTACTCCTGCGGGAGGACGTTACATCACCAAGACTGGTTCAACCCCAAAAATTTCCAATGCTACATGTGCTAAAAATGGTGAGCGATTCTTTGCCGGTGCAAACCTTACTGCGCTCTGTGTGCTGTTTCCTACAGCGCTTACCCTACCTACAAATGGCGCTCTGGTGATTGGCAATACCTCCCCTGCCAATCTCAACGCCATGAACAATCCAGGATCATGGATTACACTAAACGCTGCAGCCCAACCTGATGCCGCCACCCATCCCGCACTATGGAAGCTGACATTTACTGGAGGCCACACATTTGCTGTTGACTCATCCTATAAACACTACTCCATTGCGGACTTTTCTCATGAGGTTGTACTTGTAGGTAATCAGATTTTATGGAGACGTGTTAATGGGATAACCGATCCTACCGCAGGTGGTGGCGCTGTATTGGTTGACGGTGTTACAGGGCTTACTTTTGGTGATGCTGCTTCACTTGCCAGCGGTCTATTATCGATCAGCATTACTATCACCGATGGTACTGAATCCGTCACCGTGCAGGAGGAGATCTATGTTCGCAACTCACCCTAGATCAATTGCCTCTAAGCAGAGGGGAGCCTCCCTGATTGCTGCTGTATTTCTAATTACCGGTCTTGCGGTGATGGGGGCTATTTTAACCAAGGTGATGACCACCACCAGCAGAGAGACAATCAGTGAATGGTATTCAGCACAGGCGCTATATGCTGCCGAATCAGGCGTTGACTGGGCCGCCTACCACATCACCAATAACAATAGCTGCCCAGCTGGATACCCCTACTCATCACCTCAAGTGATCGAAGTTGCGCCTGGAAGTGCATGGGTAGATGTGAACATCACCTGTATACAGGCAGGAGAAAATCCCAATATTATGACCCTTTATCTTGTCACAAGTGATGGCATGGCTGGGGGTACCTCAGCGAATCCAGAGGTAAAGAGACGACTTACCGTACAGTATATTCCTTAAACTTTTGTCTGTTTCTACTCCATCTCCAACTCTTTAATCTTTCGCGTTAAAGTATTGCGCCCCCAACCCAATAGCTTCGCCGCCTCCTGACGCCGACCCGCCGTTTTATTCAGCGCCACCTCAATCATAATCTTTTCTAGCTCTGGAACCGCCTGTTCAAGGATATTTGATTCACCTTTGTTTAGCTTCAGTTCTGCCCAGCGTTTCAGCGATGCGGTCCAATCACCACTTACCGCTGCTGTTGAACCACCATCCTCTTTTAACTCTGGCGGAAGATCTTCCAGGTGAATCTCCTGACCTGGTGACATAACGGTTAACCAACGGCAGGTGTTCTCCAGTTGGCGCACATTACCGGGCCAGTCGAGGCTTGATAAAAACTCCAGCGTCTCATGATCAACACGTTTTGAATCAACTGCCATCTCTTCCGCTGCCTGCTTTAGAAAGTGGTTAGTCAATAGCGCAATATCTTCTCGACGCTCACGCAGTGAGGGGATGTGAATACGGATCACATTGATACGATGAAAAAGGTCTTCGCGGAACAGACCATCCTTTACTCTCTGTTCCAGATTTTGGTGGGTTGCTGCAATGACACGCACATCGACCTTCACCGGTAATTTTCCACCTACCCGATAAAATTCACCATCAGCCAGTACCCGTAACAGGCGGGTTTGCAGTTCGGCAGGCATATCTCCAATTTCATCAAGAAACAGGGTGCCACCATCGGCCTGTTCAAAGCGCCCTTCTCGAGCAGATTGTGCCCCGGTGAAGGCACCACGTTCATGGCCAAAGAGCTCTGACTCAAGTAGATCTTTAGGAATTGCCGCTGTGTTAATCGCAATAAATGGTTTGTTTGCCCGGGGACTATGACGATGCAGGGCAGCGGCTACCAGCTCTTTTCCTGTTCCCGACTCACCATTAATTAACACTGTAATATTTGATTTGGAGAGGCGTCCGATAGCTCGAAAGACCTCCTGCATAGAGGGAGCCTCACCGATGATTTCGGTCTGTATTTTTTCATCATCTTCAGCCACATCTTCCCGGTTTTGCTGACTATGGGCAATCGCCTTGCGGGCCAACTCGACCGCCTCATCAACATCAAATGGCTTGGGTAGATACTCAAACGCCCCCCCCTGATAGGCCGATACGGCACTATCAAGATCCGAATGGGCCGTCATAATAATGACCGGTAGCTCGGGATAATCCCTTCCCAACTGCTGGAGCAGTTCAAGCCCACTCATTCCAGGCATTCGAATATCGGTAATAACGACATCAGGCAGGCCTCTTTTTAGCTGTGGTAGCGCCTCATCACCCGACTCAAAACTACTCACCTCCATCTCTGCCTGCTGCAGTGCCTTCTCTAGCACCCATCTGATGGAGCGATCATCATCAATGATCCAGACTGATGGTTTTTTGTGTAGATTCATCGGGTTATTCCTTTTCATCCGTTATGGGTAACAGCACTGTAAATTGGGTTTTTCCGGGACGACTTTGCCACTCAACGAGTCCACCATTGAGATTGATGAGTGATTGGGCAATCGGCAAGCCAAGACCTGTGCCCTCTATACGACCAGTGATCATCGGCAGAAAAAGGCTTTCACTCATCGATTCATCAATGCCTGGGCCATTGTCGATAATGTCGATCTTGGCGACCAGCTTATGAACCTTTGAGCTGATCGTAAAATGGCTGACCGTGCGTGTTTTAAGGATGATCTCCCCTTGAGTATGATCATCTCTTTCCATTTCGGTCACCGCCTGTGCCGCATTACGGATGAGGTTCATCAGTGACTGAATAAGTTGATCCAGATCGATCCAGGTATCGGGAATACTGGGATCATAGTCACGCACAATAGAGACTTTTCCACCAAAGTCAGCATTCACAACCTGACGTACACGCTCCAGCGCCTCATGAATGTTGATCATTTTAGGGGTGGGGAGTCGATTGGGTCCCAGCATCTGATCCATCAACCCCTGCAGGCGGTCTGCTTCGCTGATAATGATCTGGGTGTACTCTTTGAGCTCTTCATTGTGCAACTCCCGCTCCAGTAGCTGTGCTGCGCCACGAAGACCGCCCAATGGATTTTTAATCTCATGTGCCAAACCACGCACCAATGCACGCGTAGCATGACCTTGAGCCAGCAGCCCCTCTTCTCGCTCGATACGAAGTTGACGATCTATTTGCGTCATCTCCAATACCACCTCTGTGGGTTGAGCTGTATCGGTAACCGGACTTGCTGTTAGATCTACCTTTACTGTACGACCATGAATCAACTCTAACGTGACGCTACGCCGTAAAATGGGGCTGCCCGATGCAAAGGCACTCTCAATAATTCCTGCAAGTCGTTCATCTCTAAATAGTTCACGCATACCGCTGTTTAAGATCCTCTGCGCACTAATCTCCAACAGTATTTCAGCTGCGTTATTAAGATATTTAAGGCGTAGATCCTGATCCACAAGCAAAACAGCCGCA
>JAPHSO010000022.1 GCA_026193675.1 Gammaproteobacteria bacterium
ACACCTCGCAGAGGGTGAGGGTCACATAGCCGAGAATGATCTTTGGCTTGCTGTCATCGATCAGTACATAGGTGCGTGAAACAGCCCGTTCTGCATGCTGACGGGCCCGTTTCTTTAAAACATTGTTGAGGATCTGGCTGCCACAATCGAAGCGCTCGACATCATGGTTGCTGTTGAGACGTTCGACCTTAAGCATCAGGTAGAGATTTCTTGAAATGTTTAACCGCCTCTTTGAGACCTTTTGAGGGCTCAGGTGGATTATCGAGTAGCTGCATGAACTGTTCGGTATCTTCGGCACACAACTGCACGATACGTTCTCTCTCAATCAGCTCCTGAGCGGCCTGATAGGCGGCCTGTGCCATAAATTGATTTGAGGTTGCGCCAACCATCTCAGCTGCGGTGTCGATCACCTCTTTAACCTGAAGAGGAACACGGGCCGCAATTCGCGCCTCCTTCTTCTCCTCAGGCAGGGTAGCCAACAATCTTTGAACGCTATTGGACATAATTCTCTCAGAAATTGAATGGATGTTATCTTACATAAAAAATAAAAAAGGTGCCATATTGGCACCTTTTAAAGCTAAAGTTTTTGACTTCAAAACCGCTTTTGAGCTCAGTCACGACCGATCCACTGCTGTAGTGAGTCATCACGGCGAAAAACTGTCCCTGTAAAATGGGCAACGAGGGTGTCATCACTCTTTCTGACCTCAACGGAGTAGATACCTGTACGTTTGCCCAGATTGACCTCGCGTGCAGTGGCGATCAGTCGTTCCCCTTCAAATGCAGGCGTGGAATAGTTGATCTGAACATTGAGTCCTACAGCAACGGTTCCATGAGAATTTGATGCCGCGGCAAAGGCGAAGTCGGCCAGTGTGAAGGTGGCTCCCCCCTGGATAATATCGACGGCGTTGAGCATATCTTCTCGTACCAGCATCTCAACCCGGGCAAAGCCTGGCTGAATGTCGACCAGCTCAATACCTAGCAGATTGATGAAGTGATCATTTTTATGCATCCAGGTTCCAATCTCTGCAGGTTCCGGGAGCTTGTCGCTCCTCGGTTTACCTGGTGCAGTCTTGTCTGTTGATGGAGCTTCAAGCGGAAGACGTTCAGTAATGAACTCATACCCCTTATCGCGTAGCCCATTATCGACCGCCTGTGGATCGTCGGCCTGGAATCGCAATATCACCGTCCGTTTGCCAGAACTGTCTTTAGAGTAGGGTGAAACCACGGTCGCGATATAGCCACCCAGTGCGGTGATGTCATCGAGTAGCTGTCCCAAGGTTCCCCGATCATCACTCAAATGGATGGCGATGCGTGCACTCTCTTTAAGAGTGCAGCCGGTAATATCGAGAAAGAAGTCGAGAATATCGGCATCGGTAATGATGCCCACCAGTTTATCGTTGGCCACGACCGGTAGTGAACTGATCTTCTTCTGACGCATCAGCTGGCCCGCCTCTTCAATGAGAGTGTCAGGGCTACAGGTGATCACCTCTTTAAGCATCACATTGGCGACCCTTAATGTCGACATGAGATAGTTCACCTCACCGACAGAGAGGGTGGTGATGGCCGAAGGCTCGGCCTGATCGATCTCAGTTTTGGTGAGCAGTCCCTGAAGATGGTTGGCATCATCTACAACAGGAAGATACTGTCGTCCCTTTTCATCCATCAGATGTGAGGCGTGGCTCAGCTTCATCTCTGCGGTGACGCAATCGACATTGCGTGACATGATTTGTTCGATATACATAATCTCTTCTCGTCCTATCTGATCCTAACGGGCTAATAGCCAAGGTACGCTTTACGTACCGCCTCATCATTTAACAGCTCATTGGCGGGAGCCGAGGTGATGATCTGCCCCGTCTCCAGCACATAACCACGATCCGCCACTGCCAAAGCCATACGGGCATTCTGTTCAACCAGCAGAATGGTGACCCCTTTGCTATTGAGCTCCTGCACAATACGGAAAATCTCCTCGACCAGTAGTGGTGCTAGCCCCATCGAGGGCTCATCAAGGAGCAGTAATTTGGGGTGCCCCAACAGTGCGCGACCAATCGCCAGCATCTGTTGCTGCCCACCGGAAAGATTGCCCGACTCCAGCTGCCATTTCTCTTTCAGAATGGGGAATAGCTCATAGATTCGCGCCATCTCCGATTCCACCCATTCACTATCCTTACGCAGGGTATAGGCACCCAGTCGTAGATTGTCATCGACACTTAGGGGGGCAAAAACCTGTCTACCCTCAGGCACATGACAGATGCCACTGCGAACAATCGTATGTGCCGCGCTGTTGGTGATGTCACTGCCGGCAAATGAAATTTTTCCGCTGTGACATCTGTGCAGACCTGAGATGGTTCGCAACAGGGTTGTTTTGCCAGCACCATTAGCTCCCACAATGGCAACCAGTTCACCCTCCTGGATTTCCAGCGAGACATTGTGCATCACCTCCACAGGGCCGTAGCTGGTGGAGAGTCCATCGACCCGCAGTAGCGCATCAGACGGCATAGTGGCTCCCTCCAGTTTTGGTGCCGATAACGCCATCGTTGGTATCTGTACCAAGGTAGGCGGCAATCACCTGAGGATTATTCTGGATCTCTTCCGTACTCCCTTCGGCAAGTCGACTACCGTAGTCCAGTACCAGGACGCGATCAGAGACCTGCATCACCAGATTCATATTGTGTTCCACCAGCAGTACGGTGATCCCACTTTCGCTGATGCGGCGGATCAGTGAGAGCATCTCGGCAGTTTCAGTATCGTTCAGGCCCGCTGCCGGTTCATCCATCATGATGATGCTCGGCTTCATCGCCAGCGCGCGAGCGATCTCCATCCGTTTGAGTACACCGTAGGAGAGGGCGTCTGAAGGGCTGGATATGTACTCACCCAGTCCACAGAAATTGAGGGCATCAATAGCCCACTGTTTCGCCTTAGCCTCTTCGCGAACAGCCATCGGTAGACGGAGCGCTGTGGAGATTAAATTCTCTTTAATCCGTAGATGACAACCGACCAGCACATTCTCCAGAACGGACATATTGAAGAAGATCTGAAGATTCTGGAAGGTTCGAGCCACACCCGAACGGGCAATCTTATGGGGGGAGAGGCCGACCATATCTTTACCGTTCAGAGAGATGCTGCCCTCATCCGGTATGTAGATTCCTGAGAGCATATTAAACAGGGTCGTTTTGCCGGCACCATTGGGACCGATGATGGAGTAGACGACCCCTTCGGGCACCTCAAAATCGAGATCAGCGATGGCGGTCACGCCGCCAAATGATTTGAGAAGTCCCTCAACCTTAAGCAACGTCATGATTCTCTCCATCACTGGCGGGAACGGGGAGCGGCGGGTTGAAATAGTTGCGGTAGAGACGCGAAATCAGATTTTCGAGAGCGACAAACAGACCCTGTGGCATGAAGATCATCATCAACATCAAGATTCCCCCGAAGACCATCACCTCATAATCTTCGAAGACCACAAGCAGTTCAGGCAGAAAGGTGAGCACCAGTGCACCGAAAATAGCACCGTAGGTGGAGGCCAATCCACCAAGTACCACCATCGTGACCAGCTCAATGGAGAAGAAAAAGCTGAATGAGTCAGGGCTGATAAAGGCCTGTTGATGGGCAAACAGGCTACCGACGAATGATGCGATCAGTGCCGAAAGTACAAATACGTTGGTTTTGACCGAGGTGGTGTTGATACCCATCATTTCAGCAGCCACCTCAGAGCCATGAAGTGCACGCAGGGCTCGACCACTGCGTGAGTCGATCAGGTTATTGACCAGCCAGACAATGAGCAGTAGCACCGTCGACATCACCACATACCAGTGAAAGTCGCTGGAAATGGTCCAGCCAAACAGTGCTAGTGGCGGGATATCGGAGAGGCCATCAGGGCCGCCGGTAAAATTTCCAGCCTGCACCAATATGATGGAAACAATGATCCCAAAACCGAGCGTCGCCATAGCCAGATAGTGCCCCTTTAATTTAAGTATGGGGCGGGCGATGACAAAAGCGATGATGCCGGTGATTAACATACCGGCACCGATAGAGAGGAGGGGGTTCCATTGATGCTGAGTTGTCAAAATAGCGGAGCTATAGGCGCCGATACCGAAGAAGGCGGCATGCCCCAGTGATATCTGACCGGCATAACCCATCAGAAGATTGAGACTGATGGCGAGCACCGCATGCAGCGCAACAGCGGTGCCGACCACGGTGATGAAATAGTTATTGGGAAAGAGGATGGGAAGAGCGATCAATATTATCGCAAGAATGATTAACCCCTTAATGCGCTTCATCAGATCAGACCCGATCCGATGAGCGTCTGCCCATCAATCCACTGGGGCGAATAAACAGCACCAGCAACAGAATAATAAAGCCGATGGCATCTTTATAACCGGACGAGATGAGACCGGCGGCAAGGGACTCAATCAGCCCAAGTAACAGTCCGCCGACAACCGCTCCCATCGGATTTCCCATCCCACCAAGAATGGCGGCGGAGAATCCTTTTAACCCGAGCATCACCCCGGCATCGTAAGAGGTGAAAGAGATGGGGGTTACCAGAATACCGGCCATCGCCCCGAGCAGTGCAGAGAGGCCATAGGCGACCAGCATCATCAGACCGACATTTATCCCCATCAGATTCGCCGCATCACGATTATATGAGCAGGCGAGAATCGCTTTACCCTGCATGGTGTGATGAAAGAAGTAGTGCACACCCAACACCATCAACGCGGTGCCGCCCATCACCCACAGGTTTTGTGGCAGCAGTGTGGCGTTACCGATATGGATGGGTATCTCGCCCGAGAAGTGCGCCATCGCCTGAATATCCTTACCCCAGATAACCAGCGCAACACCACGCAAGAAGATAGAGGCACCGATGGTGATAATGATGGTGGTGACAACCGATGCCCCACGGGCGGGTGCAATGGCGAAGCGTTGCAGCAGTATGCCGACACAGATCACCAATACCACAGAGGTTGCAGCAGCCAACGGTATGGGGAGTCCATTGTCACCTGCAGCAAGAAAAATAGTACTCATCGCTCCCATCATCACAAATTCACCCTGCGCGAAATTGACCACGTCTGAGGCGTTATAGATGATGGTAAACCCGAGTGCCACCAGTGCGTAGATTGCGCCGGTGGTCATACCTGTAATTAAAAATTGTAGGATTTGATCAAACATTAAAACGGATAACAAAAAGGGGAGGTAGCAATTGCATGGCAATCATCTACCTCCCTGGTATAACGAAGTCCTTTGATGAAGGACTCAATGAGTTACTTAACGATAGTCCAGTTACCGTTCTTAATCTCCAGCATCTTGAATGCATCAAGACCCAGACCAAGATGGTCAGAAGCGCTCATATTGAAGACACCACCGGTACCGATAAAGTTGGTGGTTTTTTCAATCTCGTCACGAACCTTCGCCTTGTTGGTCGAGTTGGCGCGATCAATCGCCTCTAACGCTATCAGCAGTCCATCATAGGCGTGTCCACCAAAGGTAGAGACCGCACCATGTTTTGCCTCAAAACGGTTTTTGTAGTCGAGGAGAACCTGCTTTTGTGGGTCGTTATCGTTAAGGCTTGATGCGACCAGTAGTGCCGCAGCGGGTAGACGTACGCCTTCGGCAGCATCGCCAGCCAGCTCAATGTACTTCTTTGATGCAACCCCATGTGATTGATACAGCGGTAGCTCAATACCCAGCTGACGCACATTTTTGGTCACAATGGCTGGGCCTGAACCAAATCCAAAGTTAAGGATCGCCTCTGCATCGGTGTTACGAATTTTGGTTAGCTGAGTGGTCATGTCGGTATCTTTCGCACCATATGACTCATCTGAAACAACGCTAATACCATACTCTGGAGCCAGCGCCAGCGACTGGCCGCGTCCCGACTTACCAAAACCGCCATTACCACTAATCAAAGCGATCTTGGAGATGCCTCGCCTCTTCATATCTTCAAAGACTTTTGCCGCAGCCATACGATCAGTATGAGGTGTTTTGAAAACCCACTTATTGACTGGATTGATGATTTTTACAGAACCGGCAAGTGAGATGAATGGAATCTTGTTTTTCTCAGCCAGTGGAATCACTGACATGGTCGATCCGGAAGTAGAACCGCCGACAATGACATCAACACGATCTTTTTTGATCAGACGCTTGGCAAATTTAACCGCCTCTTTGGCTTTTCCTGCGGTGTCATAGTGAATCAGCTCCACCTTTTTGCCATCAATACCACCACTGGCGTTGATAGACTCAATATACATCTGCAGGGTCTTCAACTCGGGATCACCGAGGAAAGATGCACCGCCTGTTACGGCAAGAAAGGTACCCACTTTGATGGTGTCCGCTGCAACTGCAACGCTACTTAAAACAGAAATCCCAACCGCTGCTGTGATGGCAGTAACACTTTTTTTATTAAATCTCATTTTTGCTGTTGCTCCTCAATTATCCGGTTTTTTAATGTGGAAAATAATTCACCCACCGATACTAATACTATCTTTAACACCTAACCACAAAAAAATGCCATTTTGGCACCTTTTGCACAAAATAGATTATTAGAGGTGATGACGTTCAGCCATCTCTCTCATCTAGATGAGAGATAACAGGGCATTCATTGATAACGACCAACTATTTTTGTCAGTGATTAAAATAAATTGAGGTAGATGGAGCTTTCGACTGTTCCGGTCTAGAATCTGATCGAGAGACAACAGATAAAGGAATAAGCGCTGTGAGTGATAAAAAGATGGTTGTAATTGATGGCAATGAGGCGGCAGCGACGGTTGCCCATCTATGTAATGAGGTGATTGCCATCTACCCCATCACCCCGGCATCACCCATGGGGGAGCATGCCGACAGCTGGTCGGCTGAGGGGCAAACCAATATCTGGGGGTCCGTTCCCAAAATAGTCGAGATGCAGAGTGAGGGCGGTGCAGCCGGTGCCATCCATGGTGCGCTCCAGGCCGGTTCACTCACCACCACCTTTACCGCATCACAGGGACTACTGTTGATGCTGCCCAATATGTACAAAATTGCCGGTGAACTGACACCGATGGTGATCCATGTGGCTGCCCGCTCACTGGCGGCACAGGCGCTCTCGATATTTTGTGACCACTCCGATGTGATGGCTGCCCGTTCTACCGGCTTTGGCCTGCTGGCAGCCAATAGTGTGCAAGAGGTGATGGATATGGCGATCATCGCCCATGCGGCAACGCTAGAGGGGCGAGTACCACTGATTCACTTCTTCGATGGCTTTAGAACCTCGCATGAGATCTCAGAGATAGAGGCGGTCGATGCCGATATCGTCAGGGCGATGATTAATGATGAGTGGGTAGAGGCCCATCGCGGCCGGGCGATGAGTCCGGAGCATCCCGTCGTGCGGGGTACGGCACAAAATCCAGATGTCTTCTTTCAGGCACGGGAGGGGGTCAATAGCTTCTACCAGAAGATGCCCGAGATTATTCAGGGTGCGATGGATCGATTCGCTAGCCTAACAGGACGTCAATATCGGCTGTTTGACTATGCAGGTGCAGATGACGCTGAGCGGGTCATCATCATCATGGGCTCGGCGGCCGAGACCACCCATGAGACAGTCGAACACCTCAACCAGCAGGGTGAGAAGGTGGGGGTGGTTAAGGTTCACCTCTATCGACCACTTGATCCCAAAGCGCTCGTTGCGGCCATTCCGAGATCTGTAAAGTCAATCGCTGTACTTGATCGCACCAAAGAGCCGGGTGCCGATGGTGAGCCACTCTATAAAGATGTGGTCACCGCGATGGCGGAGGCCCAGGCTGCCGGTGATATTGATGCCCTGCCGAAAATGATTGGTGGGCGCTATGGCCTCTCATCCAAGGAGTACACTCCGGGGATGGTGAAGGCGATTTATGATGAACTGGCCAAGGATGAACCTAAGCATAATTTCACCATCGGCATCGATGATGATCTGACCCACACCAGCCTTGAATGGGATCACCACTACCATTACCGAGAGGAGGATGGGGTGATTGGTGCCATCTTCTACGGCCTGGGTGCCGACGGTACGGTGAGTGCCAATAAAAATGCGATCAAGATCATCGGTCAGGAGACCAGTCTCCATACCCAGGGCTATTTTGTCTACGACTCCAAAAAGTCAGGTGCAGTGACGGTCTCGCACTTGAGATTTGCCCCCGGCCCGATCCGCTCCAGCTATCTTTTAGGAGATGAGGCGGCGCAATTTGTCGCCTGTCATCAGACCAATTTCCTTGAGCGTTTCGACATGCTCGCCAAGGCAGAGCGGGGTGCTTCATTCCTGTTAAACACACCTGTGCCTGCCGATGCGGTTTGGCGCTCACTCCCTTCAGTGATGCAGCAGCAGATGATCGACAAACAGATCAAGTTTTACATCATTGATGGCTA
>JAPHSO010000250.1 GCA_026193675.1 Gammaproteobacteria bacterium
AAAAAGCGGCGGCCAAACAGGTGGCGAATCACTGTTTATCCCGGTTGATGATCAGACCCTTCAGCTCGGCAAACTTGCCCTAAAACTCAACTACCTGAACAGAGATCAACTTAAAGATGCGGTACAGAAGCAGCAGGAGTTCAAAAGTGCCGGGGATAACATCCTATTTGGAGAGCTACTGGTACGTGAAGGTTTTCTGACAGAGGTACAGCGCAACTACATTGTCTCTGTTCAAGGGCTCAATAAGGTTCGCAAAAGCGACGATATATTTGCCGGCATCATCACCCAAAATGAGTTCGCCACAAATGAGCAGATCGATGAGGGTTTTGAGACCCAGAAAAAGCTCTTTAATGACGAACGGGTCAGCCGTTCAATCGCCGATATCTTAACCGACGAAGGTACGATCACCCAGCAGCAGCATGACTCGGCGATACGCACTCAACAAAAGATCCAAAAGCAAATTGAGGAGAACGGTCTTTCTGAGCCGATTGCAGAGCTGATCTCTAGAGAGGGAGTAATCGCTCCAGAGGAGCTTGAGGCCACTCAGGATAGCGAGGAGGAGTTGATTGAGGAGTCGGTAATCTCCTCGTTTTCTATTGTGGTTTCAGGTGATAACCTGATTGCCACGCTGAAACTGGGTAAGAGTGAGGAATTACCTCTCCTGGAAGATATTAAAGAGGAGCTGAGCTCTAAGGGGATCGGCTATAACCGTCTACCCGATGAGGAGATAGAGGAATTTCTACAAAGCTCACCTGAACCTGAATCAGAGCTAATCATTGCCAGTGGCATCGCCCCCGAAAAATCAAAAGATGCTGCGATTGAGTGTAACTTTGATACCGACCCGCTCAAGATAGGTAAAATGAAAGAGGATGGGGTTATCGATTTTAAAGATCATGGTGAGATCCCTCAGGTCCGCAAAGGCGATGTGATTGCCATTAAGATCCCCCGTGAACGTGGTGCAAATGGTACTGATGTCTACAGTCAGAAGATCGAATCGCGAAAGCCAGATGACATCAAATTACGAACAGGTAAAGGCGCAGGTCTAACTAAAGATCGTATGAGTGTTGTTGCCAACTTTGACGGAAAACCGATTAAAACTCCCTCAAATATCATTGATGTTCTGCCAACGTTGCAGATTAAGGGTGACGTTGGTATTGAGACCGGCCACATCAAGTTTGATGGCGAGGTTCAGGTCGCCGGTATGGTCGAAAAGGACTTCATAGTTAAGGCCGGCTCCCTCATCGTTAACGAGCTTGATGGTGCCACTGTCGACATCCGAGGTGACCTCAATGTTAAGGGAGGCATCATCGACTCTAATGTACGTGTTGGTGGAAACCTTAAGGCCAAATACATCCGCAACTCTACAGTCAATGTGGTCGGAGATGCTATCGTTGCCTCCGAGATCATGGAGACTGAGATTGAGATTGGTGGTTCACTGCTCTCAGAAAAGTGCAAAGTCTATGAGACAAAAATTGGTGCCGGCGGTGACCTGTTTGTGCTGGATGTCGGCTCCGACGTATCTAATCCAGATGAAATTACGCTTGGAAGTAGAGCTGCCTATAAAGCAGAGAAACTTGAGCTCGCAAACAGCATCAAAAAACAGCAGGAAGAGATATCCAAAATTACCGATAAAATTGCTGAACTTGAGAAAGAGAACGAAGCGCTTAATGAGCAGATCGGTGAGGCCGCCCAGGTTCAGGACCGGGCAATGGTTAAAAAACGGGATAATCCGGGTGATGCTGAGGCAGAGGCTGAGTTTATCGCTTCAGAGGAGGCGATGAATACCCTATTCACAAATCAGGATGATATCGTTAACGAAATCGACGCGCTCAAGTTGGAGATAGAGCCCCACAACCTTGATATTGAGCATATCAAGAGCGAACAGGAGGCACTTAATACGCTCATGGAGAAAGAGAAGTCTCAAACTCAACACCTTCATGTGCGTGGTCAGCTTTTCGAAGGAACGTTAATTAAGGCGGCTAGAACCAAACTGACCATCAGCAAAGCTGTTAGTAAGGTATCTGTCTTTGAAGAGACCTATACCGATAAAAGTGGGATTGATACCTGGCGCATGAAGGTGGATGGTTTAAAGGTATAGCTGTCCAGCATACTCGCCAGCTAGTTGAGACATAAAAAAACCGCGCCCTATTTGATAGAGGCGCGGTTTTTTTTGGAGCCGTTTAGTTAACTGAATTACTCAGCAACGATGCTCACAAATTTGCGGTTCTTTGGTCCCTTCACTTCAAAGACAACTTTACCGTCTGCCTTTGCGTAGAGAGTGTGGTCATGACCACAGCCTACATTAACACCAGCGTGGAAACGGGTGCCACGTTGACGAACAATGATGTTACCTGCAGCAACAACTTCACCACCAAAACGCTTTACACCAAGACGTTTCGAGACCGAATCACGACCGTTACGAGTACTACCGCCTGCTTTCTTATGTGCCATTTCTATATACTCCTACGAATTACGCGCTAATGCCTTTGATCTCAAGCTCAGTGTAATACTGGCGATGACCCTGGCGCTTCATGTGGTGCTTACGGCGACGGAACTTGATGATATGAACCTTCTTTTCACGACCGTGACCCAGGATGGTAGCAGTAACCTTGCTACCATCAACGGTAGGCGCGCCCACTTTAATATTCTCACCGTCGGCAACCATCAGAACCTCTGAAAGGTCGATATCGGTACCAACTTCATTTTCCAGCTTCTCTACACGCAGTGTCTGACCCTCGGTCACACGATACTGCTTTCCACCGGTTTTGATTACTGCGTACATGCGCAACTCCAAAAAACTGTTTGTTCGACTCACGAAAGAGCGGGGATTCTACGCAGATCGCCCCATCAGGTCAATATTAATCGTTGATTATTTGTTCACTTTGGCTAAAAGCCGATCCAGCTGGTTTGCAAAGTCTCTACGCTCCTTCTGGCTGATAGGGGGCGGTCCTCCGGTCGCGATACCTGCATCTCGCATCTCAGCCATAAAATTTCGCATCGACAGACGTTGGCGAATATTTTCTTCACTATATAGTTCACCACGAGGATTGAGCGCCCTGCCCCCCTTCTCAATCACCTCGGCTGCGAGAGGAATATCGGCAGTAATCACCAAATCTCCCGGCTCCATCTGTTGCACAATATAGTTATCAGCCACATCAAAGCCGGCACCAACCTGCACGGCACGTATATGTGCTGAACGGGGATGCTGCATCGGCTGATTGGCGACCAGGATCAGCGGAAACGCCATCCGAGTCGCCGCCCGAAAAAGCGTCTCTTTGATCACCTTGGGACAGGCGTCGGCATCGACCCAAATCTGCTTCACTGTTCTACCCTGCTGCCATCAATATTAATAAACACTAATAAATACTGAAATAAGTTTTATTTATCATTATAATACGCGGTTCTATTCCCCCATATCCACAGGTATCTGCATGGCATCCGATCAG
>JAPHSO010000363.1 GCA_026193675.1 Gammaproteobacteria bacterium
CGATTTTATCGACCGCGTTTCGGTGGTGCTCTATGACCCGCCCACCGATATCCTCAAGACCTATTTGCAGTACCCGGTTGCCAACCTGCCGATGCAGTTCTATCAGGCCAGGCTGTCGGATTGTTTTTCGTTACAGCAGGTGGTTGCACGCAAAAAGCCGCGGGTGGTGCACGATATGGAAATCTTTAGTGAGAGTGGTCATCAACATAGTAAGCGGATCCTGGAGAAGGGCTTTCGAGCCAGTTACACCAAGCCGATCTATATTGAAGGTCAGCTTTTCGGCTTTATCTTTGTGAATTCGTATCAATCCGAGGTATTCACAGACATCGTTCTTGATGTGATCGATCCGCTACTGCAACTGTTGTCACTCTCACTGAGTCACTCGCTGAAGTCGGTAGAGACGCTCTATGCAGCGTTGCGAACCACCCAGTCAATTGTCCACCACCGCGATCCGGAGACTGGAAGCCATCTGGAGCGGATGTCGCGTTACTCTCGTTTGATTGCGCGGGTGGTTGCACCACTTCATGACTGTGATGATGAATTTGTCGAGTCGGTATTTCACTTCTCGCCGATTCACGATATCGGCAAAATTGCCATCGCAGATGAGATTTTGCTTAAGCCGGCCAATCTCTCATCTGATGAGCGAAAATTGATGCAGGCCCATTCCATCAAGGGGGCAGAGATGGTGGAGATGCTCATCAGCAACTTCCATATCAATGAGCTACCGCATGTTGGAATATTGAAAAACATATCCCGCTATCACCATGAGGCGATTGATGGTAGTGGTTACCCCGATGGCCTGAAGGGGGATGCGATTCCGTTAGAGGCGCGAATTGTCGCCGTGGCGGATATCTTTGATGCACTGACCAGCAAACGACCCTATAAGCAGGCATGGAGCAATGGTGAGGCGATTGATGAGCTCAAATCTTTGAGTGGCAAAACGCTTGCTCCAGATTGTGTCGCAGCGCTGATCGATAATATTGATGAGGTGGAGCGGATCCAGCAGATGTTTCTAGATGAGAGCATGATCTGACCCCATCAGACATCGATTACTGCCCCTTAAGTACCGCCCTCTTCTACCACCTTTGCCTCCTGAATATCTCCAGCGGCTAAAGGTGATCGGGCGTTATCCCGTGCCAGTTGGGTCATATGCCCCATTTTTCGTGCCTCTAAGTTTAAAAATTCCAGTAAATTCAACAAGTTACTGTTTGGCATGTTTTGTGCGATTAATCTGACGTCGGGCTCACTTTACTGAGGGGGGAGGTTTGCTTGGCAATTTTCTTTTACTGGAGTTGAACAAGCACATGAAAAATCGGGGATCCATCTTTCACCCATCCATATTGAGTCTCGCCATTGCTGCAGCACTTACCCCATTAACCTTCAACAGCCTCAATGCTGAAGAGCTCGGTATTATCAGTGTTGAGTCGACCACCATCGATGACAAGTTTGAGAATAAGCGGGGTGAGCCCTCAAGTATCGGTGTGGTGAGTGGTGAGCAGATCGACGCCGCGCATACCGATAATGTGCATCAGATGTTGCAGGCGATTCCTGGCCTGACCACCACATTTACCAGTGGTGATGAGCTGAAGTTACATATTCGCGGTGTTGAGAACCAGCGCTACATGGGTGAGAAGCCAGGAGTTGCCGTGGTGATTGATGGTGTGCCTGTGTTTGAACGTACAGGTACCGTCAATATCGACATGGACAATATCGAGTCGATTAAGGTGATTAAGGGCGGCGCCTCCTATCTATTTGGTGAAGATGCCCTCTCCGGTGCAGTGATCATCACCACCAAACGTGGCGCTAAATATGAGGGCTATACAGTTAGTGGTGAGGTGGGAAGTTTTAACGCCTATAAAGGCTTGGCCCGAGCCGGTTTTGCCGATGAAAATTCCAGTGGACATATTCAGGTATCACAGCGTGCAACAGATGGCTACTGGGATGATTCGGCATCGAAGGCCGACTACATCAATGGTAAATACCAATACTATTTGAGTGATGTGAGCGATCTGACTCTCGGTATGGAGCTATCAGATCGCAACAAAAACAGCCACGGTAAGGTTGAGGGTGTGACGGCGGCGGAGATCGATCCGCAAAGTTTTGATCCCGCCTACGACGACTACACCAATAAATATAACGTCAACCTCGCCAAGTACTTTGCCACCTACTCGAAGGATGTGGATGACAACACCAATCTAATGATGAACGCCTATAGCTACGGTGATGATACCTCCTATTTCTCCAGACCTACGAGTAATCCGGATGAGTATCTCTATGCCAATGATTATCAGCAGGTGCAGAATGGTGTGAAGGCGGAGTACCGTACCGGTGGTGAATCACTGGCATGGATGGTTGCTGCTGAGATACGGGCTAATGCGTACAACAACGCTGTTGAATATGCGATTAATTACGATCCACCAGGCCCAAGCATCTATAGCGCCGGTGACGCCTATTCAGATAATAAGACCGATGAGGCGGTGCAGGCGATCTATGGTGAGACCAAGTTTCGTGTGAGTGATCCTATGGTGGTGACCCTCAATGGTCGTCTCGATCACATCGCCTATGACTATACTGACGAACTGGATGCTTCAAAGAATGTTGATAAGAGCTTTAATGTCGGCTCATGGCGTGTGGGCGCAAACTATGCGCTGCGAGACAACCTGGATCTGTTCGGTAATCTATCGACCGGTTTCAGGGCGCCGACCGTTGATCAACTTTTTGCCGGCACCTTGTCACCCACCGGCGGTACAGCCAGCAACCCCGATCTGGTTCCAGAGACGGCGATCAATATCGAGTTTGGCCTGCGGACTAAAACAAAACTATTTGGCGCAACGGCAGAGATCGATGCGACGGTGTTCCAGATTGAGCGTGATGACTACATCATGAGTACGGCAGGACAGTACAGTGCAACAACCGGTGTTCTCTCAGATATGTACGACAATATTGGCGGCATGCGAAATCGGGGTCTTGAGTTTGCTGTGACCAGTACTCCGAGTAGTGGATTCTCATGGGATGTGGCCTACACCTATATTGATGCCAAGTTCACCAGTTATGACAATTTTAATTTAAGTTTGGGAACAAAAGGATGGAGTGATACCGGACCTACTGTTGCGGACTGTAGTCTGTTGATCGATCCGGCAAATGACTGGTGTGTTGAGTCCTATGACCTTGCAGGTTACTCGGTTCCCCGTGTTCCCGATCATCACCTCAATGTGACGCTACGTTACAAGCCGGCCAACTTCTGGACCATCAGTGGTGAGATGGATAGTCAGAGCGCCTACTACGCCGATGAGTTGAACTGGATCAAAATTGCACCGCGTACAACCTTCAATCTTCTGGCCAATTATGATCGCAAAAAGGGAAAGCAGCTTTGGTCCTTCTTTGGACGCATCGATAATCTGCTAGGTGATGACTACTACAACACTGCACGTGGTTCGAGTGATCAGAATGGTGATGGTGTTTTCGATGATGAAGATATCTCTATCACCGTCAATCAGGGTCGTACCTATACCGCAGGTATGTCGATCACCTTCTAATCAAGTTAATTTTATTGGGCCAGCAGTGGCCCAA
>JAPHSO010000176.1 GCA_026193675.1 Gammaproteobacteria bacterium
AGTTGCCATCGTTGGACGTCCAAATGTTGGTAAATCGACGCTGGTTAATCGCATTTTAGGTGAAGAGCGGGTTGTGGTTTTTGATATGCCCGGTACTACACGTGACAGCATCTACATCCCATTTGAGCGTGATGAAAAGAAATATACGCTGATCGATACCGCTGGGGTGAGAAGACGGGCGCGGGTAAAGCAGACTGTTGAGAAATTTAGCGTCATTAAAACGCTACAGGCGATTGATGATGCCCATGTTGTGATTATGGTGCTTGATGCCCACGAAGGGCTCAGTGATCAAGATGCCCACATACTCGGCTTTATTCTAGACTCAGGTCGTGCATTGGTTGTTGCGATCAATAAGTGGGATGGTCTGGAGACGGATGAGCGCGACGAGATCAAGCGAACGTTCGATCATAAATTTCCGTTCCTCTCTTTTGCAGAGACCCATTTTATCTCCGCACTGCACGGTACAGGCGTAGGTAATCTTTTTGGCTCACTCAACAAGGCCTATGATTCTGCGATGGCAGACTTTTCTACCCCAGCCTTAACCGATCTGCTTGAGAGCCTGGTAAAGTCGCACCAGCCCCCAATGGTTAGAGGTCGTCGTATTAAATTGCGCTATGCACATCAGGGGGGCAGGAATCCTCCTATCATCGTGATTCATGGTAATCAGACGGATTCAGTACCGGGAAGCTACAAGCGCTATATGGAAAATGCCTTTCGGGAGCATCTGAAGCTGGTGGGTACCCCGATCCGTATTGAGTTCAGGGGGGGAGCCAATCCCTTTGCGGGCAAGAAAAAGGTGTTCACTAAGGGGCCGGCTAAGAGCCGTCAACTGCTAGACAAATTTCCTGCTAAAAAAGAAAAGAGGCAGAAGAGGCGGCGTTAAGAGCGTTTGTCACTTCTGAGGTTTCTGACTTTGCGGCTCATCATCTGATGTCAGCTCCTGCCAGAAACTTGTGCCCCCTTTTTTAGTGGCAGACCAACCTTTCTTTGCCTTATCTCCAGTCCAGTCAGCACCCTTCTGAATTTTTTCACCGCTCCACTCAACGCCATCATTGACCCCCTCTTTTGTGGCTGATGCTCCCTTGTTGAGTTTCTCTTTACTCCAGTCGGTGGCGTCGGCAGCCCCCTCTTTGGTTGAACCCCAAAGTTCACTAGCCCCTTGCTTAGTTCTCTCCCACAGGCTCTCTTCAGCACTGGAATGAGTTGTGACAAGAAGTAGCGAGAGTAGTAGAGGTGCAGAAATTTTGAAAAGTTTGTTCATTGGTTAATACATCCGTAATTTCATCATCTATTCAACAGGCATATGTGGGTCAATGAAGCTCCTCAGAGCCTGTGCCGATTGGGCCCCACCGATTCGCGCCACCTCTTCTCCATCCACAAACAGGAGTAGTGTCGGAAATCCACGTAGTCGATAGTGACCACATAGTTTCATATTTTCATCGGCATCGATCTTTGCCAGCAGTAACTTGCCTTCATATTCAGGAATAACTTTTTTAAGAACAGGCGCAATCATCAGGCAGGGGGAGCACCAGTCAGCCCAGAAATCGACCAGAACAGGCCGGTTATGGGATGCTTCGATGACTCGCTTTTGAAACTGATCTTCGTCGATATTAAAGATAAATTCGGATGAGGTTTTGTCATTGGGTAATTTCATCAGCTAATGGTGGGTTTTTAGTACGATCTTTTCAAGTAAAAAGAGATTAATATCGACGGGATTGTTGGACTTAGGATGATAGACATCTACAATGAAACCATAACAATACAAAGAGTAATTAAAGATGAATCTAGAGAAAGTGATTTTCAGTTTTTTTATCGTATTTGCACTAACCCTCAATTTCGGATTTTTTGTTGGTGAGATAGATAATCCATCACATCACAATGTTTTTGAGCTATTTGCGGTGATTGTGGTAAACCTGATTGCTACATTTCTAAAGTTTGGAGATAGGACACACACCGGGGCAACATTGTTGGCCACCAGTTTAGTTGCCGATCTTCAGCTAATTGCTGCAGCCATTGTTTGGGGTTATGTCGAACATGTATCACCAACTGGGATGACAGGTGAGGTGATGACAAGCATTGTTTCACTCTCAGGTGGTGCATTGTTGGCAAACATGATCTCTGTAATTTTGTTGGTGGTTGATACTATCAGGCAGCGCCACTAGAAGATGAGTCAGACAATGGAGTTATAGCCCAATGAATCAGGTTATCTTCCTGATTTTAAGGCGCATGCGCCTGCCGCTGGTGATGCTTGTTATCACCTATGCGATCTCAATATTGGGTCTGGTATTGATTCCCGGTATCGATGATACGGGCAAACCGTGGCATATGGATTTTTTCCATGCCTTCTACTTTGTCACCTATATGGCGACCACCATCGGTTTTGGTGAGTTGCCTTATGAGTTTACCGATGGTCAGAGAATGTGGGTGTTGGTCACTATCTACATGACGGTGACAGCTTGGCTCTATGCTATTGGAAAAATATTAAGTCTGGTTCAGGATGCCGGTTTTAAGCAGGCCGTTACCGAACAGGTATTTCAACGAAATGTAAGGCATGTATCTCGCCCTTTTTACATCATTTGTGGTTATGGGGATACCGGCCGGATATTACTTAAGTCATTGATACAGCGCAGGATTCAGGCTGTTGTTATAGATCGCAATCAGAACAATATCAATCTGCTTGAGCTAGAAGATCTAGGCCTCTTTATTCCAGGGCTGTGCGCGGATGCTCGACGGGTTGAGACCCTTAAAGAGGCCGGCTTGAAGCATCGAAACTGTCTCGGTGTGTTGGCACTGACTGACCACGATGAGACCAATCTTAAGATTGCAATAACCACTAAACTGCTTGAACCAGGAATTAAGGTGATCTGTCGAGCAGAGACCCATGACGCAGCAGACAATATGGCCTCATTTGGCACTGATCACATCATCAATGCATTTGATATCTTTGCTCAAAGACTTGCATTGGCTCTTCACTCGCCAGGTGCCCATATTCTTTATGATTGGTTGACCGGGGTTCCGAACGAGCCATTGATGCAGCCGTTAGAGCCGCCTCGTGGAATGTGGGTGGTGTGTGGTTATGGTCGTTTTGGGCAAGCGGTCTGTAATAATCTGCTCAATGAGGGGATAGAGGTCTCTGTTATTGAGGCTAATCCAGAGATTGCGGGTGAACTAGATCAATGTGTCGTTGGAAGAGGTACGGAGGCGGATACTCTGCTCTCTGCTGATATTGAACGGGCTGTTGGTATTGTGGCGGGTACCGATAATGATGCCAACAATCTATCAATTATCATGACAGCCGGTGAGATCAATCCCGATCTTTACATGGTGGCTCGTCAGAATCGGCAGGATAATCAGGAGATCTTTGAGGCAGCTCTACCCGACCTGGTTATGCACCGGAGCGAAATAATCGCACGGGATATCTTTACCTATTTGACCAATCCATTTTTGATTGAGTTTCTACAAAGGGCTCTTCGAGAGAGTGATGAATGGATCAACCTGTTGGTCAGCCGCCTGGTCGCTATCGTAGGCACTCATGTCCCGGAGCTGCATCTTGTGACAGTTGACCAAGAAAACTCTCCAGGAATTATTGAACTGTTTTCGAAAAGCGAGAAACTCTCTATTAAGGATTTAGTCAGAGATTCCAGAGATCGAGAGCAGTCTCTACCCATTATCGTGCTGTTGCGTATTACCAAGAGTGGAGAGGTGATTATGACACCAGAGGAGGGCGAAGAAATTGAGAAGGGCGATCGTCTTTTGATGTGTGGCTCCGCAGGGCTTGGGCCTAGAATTGATCAGATAGTCAGAAACTACCATACGTTGAGTTATCTACACTCCGGAACGATTGAGACGCATGGTTGGTTGCTCAGGCGCATTTTTAAAAAGTCACAATAAACAAAGTGCCAGTAAACCTCCCTGGTTTACTGGCACTCCCAACCTTGATTGATACTTCCTTTTTTCTGCATCATGCAGTGATGTCTAATCCATTTGACATTCCATCCCTGGAGCATCCCTTACTGTCGCGTCCTCAATTCCTTGTGACTGGATACATTCTGAGTAATTTCAATGAGAAGTGAAATAGGTCAAATCTGATTCTTGACCAAGAAATGACCTACAAATAACACAAGTAATCGATATAATTTGTAGGAATTTAGAGCGGCAAGATGATGATATATCAGGTTTTACTGGTTGAGAACGGTTTGAAATGCTGTAGATAAAATAAAGCGCCAGACGACTTCCATAGTCTAACTGGCGCTCCAAGTCTGGATGCTTCCCTCTCAATACCGCTCCGTGCAGTGCTATCTAATCCGTTAGACATTCCATCCTAATTGATTCTCCTTACCGTCTATTCCTTACGACTTGCAGGTATGTTGCATGAAAAGTTCTGATCTGGAAATCGGGCGATTCTGATTGTGATGTAGGCGATAACCTACTTAGGCCTGTTCGCGCGACTCCGCAGCATCGATGGTGTTCTGCATCAGGGTGGCCACTGTCATGGGTCCAACACCGCCAGGAACCGGAGTAATATGCCCTGCCCGTTCGACAGCCTTGTCAAATTCAACATCCCCAACCAGTCGACCATCATCAAGGCGGTTGATTCCCACATCAATTACTGTAGCGCCAGGCTTAATCCAGTCACCCTTAACAAGTGCAGGCGCCCCAACAGCGACAACAACGATATCTGCCTGAGCAACATGTGAAGGTGTATCTTTAGAAAATCTATGACAGGTTGTGACGGTAGCTCCAGCAAGCAGGAGCTCCAGTCCCATCGGCCTTCCAACATGGTTTGATGCGCCAACAACAACGGCATCTGCCCCCTTGATTGTGATACCGCTACTCTCAAGCATGGTAATAATCCCTCTAGGGGTGCAGGAGCGGAGTAGGGGAATTCTCAGGGCCAGACGGCCAATATTGTAGGGGTGGAAACCATCAACATCTTTATTGGGATCAATACGCTCAATCACAGTCTCAGAGTTGATCTGTTCAGGAACTGGGAATTGAACCAGAATACCATCTACCTCATCATCTTCGTTTAGCTGATCGATTAACTTCAGCAGCTCCTCTTCACTTGTTGTTGCCGACAGGTCATAGGAGAATGATTTTATGCCCACTTCATCACAGGCGCGGCGCTTGCTGCCAACATAGACCTGAGATGCAGGGTCGGCGCCAACAAGAACTACAGCCAGACCGGGGGTACGAAGCCCCTTTTCAATACGGGCATCGACCCGCTGTTTGATTGAACGGCGAAGATCTGCCGCGATAGCTTTGCCATCAATAAGTTGGGCGCTCATTATTTACCTTTAAATTCGTTAACAACTAACTGGCACTATTGTCTCACGCAGATGATGAGTTCGCCAATAAGTGATAAATTTTTATCAGGTTATATTGACCTTACGCCATTGGATGAGTATTATCCCTCGCCTCTTAATAAGAGACCTTTTCGGGGTATAGCGCAGTCTGGTAGCGCGCCTGCTTTGGGAGCAGGATGTCGGGAGTTCGAATCTCTCTACCCCGACCAATTTT
The DNA here is from genome assembly GCA_026193675.1 of Gammaproteobacteria bacterium. Classification (GTDB taxonomy): domain Bacteria; phylum Pseudomonadota; class Gammaproteobacteria; order Thiohalomonadales; family Thiohalomonadaceae; genus JAOTST01. The sequence goes on from JAPHSO010000176.1 coordinate 5,521, forward strand.
TTAAAACTCCTCACACCACCCAGTCAGATGTTATGTCGTGAGGAGCTGTACTGATTTACCTTGCGCCCGTAGCTCATCCGGATAGAGCATCGGCCTTCTAAGCCGAGGGTAGCAGGTTCGAGTCCTGCCGGGCGCACCATCTCAACTTTCTATATCTCTTAGGCCAGTTTGCGCCAATCACCGAACTCTTTCAGTTTCTGGTGCGATTCTATTTTAATAATATTATCCTGTTTATTATTGATGCACGGGCATGATTCAGGACGTTGTTCTTCATCACAGGAGCAGACCAGTTTGCCGCTAACAGGATCAAAGTCGGAGTACTGGCAACTCCAGCACAAATCCTCATTTTTAATCTCCACTTTCCCTTCCCGTGATAAATTCTCTAGATTTGTAGAATTATAATATTAGTGGTGACTTATGTAAGTCGGTTGATTCTGACATTCACCATTTTATATTGAACTGATATGGTCTAGCGGTGTTAACAACAGAGTTATGGTGGAGCCAATATTGAATCATCTGGAGAACAGAGGGGGAGGGATAAAAGCTATTATTGCAGTAGCTATTGCGCTAATTGTCACCTTTTCGTGGTTAGTTAAGGCAGAGTTCTGCAGTGATCAAGGCATGGACAACCATTGCCTTGAGACAGATAAAGAATACTCAGCAGAGGAGGCGTTTAGAATCGGCATCGACTACTCAACTGGTGCTGGTGGTACACAGGATAGTGTAAAGGCCAGTCAATGGATGCGACGAGCGGCTGAGCAGGGACATCTCTATGCCCAGTTTAATCTGGGGGAGGCCTTTATCAATGGTTACGGAGTGGCCCAAAATTACCCTGACGGAATCGAGTGGCTTAAGCGTGCCGCTAATGGTGGCGTTGCCGATGCCCAGGTGAGTCTCGGGCTCAAGTATGATGAGGGAATAGGGGTTGCGCAGAATAAGATCACTGCGGTGAGGTGGTTCATGGCGGCAGCTCGACAGGGTAATCGTGATGGTCAGAATAATCTGGCGATCGCCTATGCCATGGGCGAGGGGATTACACAGGATAATGTCCAGGCATATATTTGGTTTGAGCGAGCCCGGTTAGCAGGGCACCCATTGAGTGGAGAGTATTTGGGTAAGGTGGCCAGCGAAATGAGTGCTGGCGAGATCCTGGAGGCACAAACGGCGATTGCTAAAATGAGCCTTGAGGACAATACTAGAAGTGAGGCTCAGCCAAATTAATAGATAAAAAAAAGCCCACCATAGTGGGCTTCAAAGGAAGAGATTGGTTATAGTTTATTGCTCATTTCGACCGTAGGCATGGCTGTTTTTAGCGGTGCGATCCTCATCAGCCTCTTTTTGGCCGGAATATTGGTAGCTGTGCTGGTTCTGGTATTGATTCCTGAATTTCTTTGTTTCACCGTATATGGCATTTTCAGAATTTGACTGAAATCCGTCAAAGCCATCGCTAGCACCAAATCCGCCGCCGGCTCCACCACCACTACCACTACCGCCACCGCCACCTCTGGCCATGGCGTTTCCGCTAGCCAGGACGATAATCATCAAACCGGCATAGGTCATTAATTTTTTCATCGGTCTATTTTCCTATCAATTTTGTTAAAACTTACGCTCTGTAACGTTATTAATTGCAATAGGGTTCCATCTTTTTACAAAATCAAACACTCTAGAGGTTGATATGTCCGGAATTGGACTAACATGTTGGATAGACAGCGTGATTTTGCATATTAAGATCACCAGCCACCATTTAAGGAGCAGGGCGATGGGTGATGAGACAGATGAGAAGCAACTAACCAATCCAACCGCAGGTCTGGGAGAGCGTGTGATCTATATGTTGCTCTATATTATCAGCTATAGCATTGCTGAAGTGGTGGTTGCCGCCGTGGTTATTTTTCAGTTTCTGCATCTGTTGATCCTCAGACAACAGAATCAAAAATTG
>JAPHSO010000179.1 GCA_026193675.1 Gammaproteobacteria bacterium
CAGCACATTACCCTGTTTAACGACACCATCGCCCATAACATCGCCTATGGTCAACTTGAAGGTGTCTCTGAAGCGCAGATGATTGAAGCAGCCAAGGCGGCACATGCCTGGGAGTTTATCGAGCGACTGCCTCAAGGGCTCAATACCATGGTGGGGGAGAACGGTGTTCTGCTCTCAGGTGGACAACGTCAGCGTCTTGCCATCGCCAGAGCGCTGTTGAAAAACTCACCGATTCTGATTCTTGATGAGGCCACCTCAGCACTCGATACCGAATCTGAGCGTCACATTCAGGCGGCGCTTGAAGAGCTGATGGAGAATCGTACAACCCTGGTGATCGCCCACAGGCTCTCAACCATCGAAAAGGCCGATCAGATTGTGGTGCTCGATCAGGGTCGGATTATTGAGCAGGGAACACATGATGAACTGCTTAAAAAGGATGCCACCTATGCGGCGTTACATCGTCTGCAGTTTGAACAGCAGTCCAGCCAGCCGGTGCCTGATAAGCTGGATCCTGAACCTGCATGATCGAGAGTGTCTGGCAACAGCGTGGCGTTGCTGCCTGGATGCTCTATCCACTATCCCTGCTGTTTGCAGCCATCGCAGCGACACGCAGGCTTCTCTTCAAACTAAATATTCTTAAAAGCTATCCGTCTGCCGTCCCCATCATCGTGGTCGGTAACATCACCGTCGGTGGTAGTGGTAAAACTCCGACGGTGATCTGGCTCTGTAGTGAATTAAAACGGCTCGGAAAAAATCCGGGGATTATCAGTCGCGGTTATGGTGGTCAGGCCGAGATCTGGCCGCAGGATGTGACTGCTGAGAGCGCTCCGCAAATGGTCGGTGATGAGGCGGTGCTGCTATCGACCAGAACCGGCTGTCCGATGGTGGTGGGGCCAGATCGCGTGGCGGCAGCACAAATGCTCCATGACAAACACGGCGTCGATATCATCATTAGTGATGATGGCCTGCAGCACTACCGCATGCAGCGAGACATTGAGCTGGTGATCATTGATGGGAAGCGCCGTTTTGGTAACCGATTTCTAATGCCAGCTGGGCCACTACGCGAACCGGTCAGACGCCTCAAGAGCGTCGATTTTGTCATCAATAATGGTGGTGAAGCGATTAGTGGGCAGCAGCAAGAGATAGAGATGCGCCTGCAACCGGCAACACTCTACAACCTGAAAAGTGGTGAGCAGATTGAGGTGGCCGACTTTATCGAAAGGTTTGGCAATAGCGTTCATGCAGTGGCCGGTATCGGCAATCCTGTTCGTATGTTTAATCTACTGAGCGAGCTAGGTTTTAACGTGACCGAACACCCATTTACCGATCACCACCCATTCCAACCTGTTGATCTGGAGCTGTTGCCAGAGTTACCGATCATCATGACCGAAAAAGATGCGGTAAAATGCACACAATTTGCTACAGAAAACCATTGGGCACTGCCGATAGAGGCGCAGTTGCCAGAGGGTTTTGCTGAAAAGATTATCCAACAATTGGAGAACAAACATGGATAAGAAACTATTAGATATTTTGGTATGCCCGCTCTGTAAAGGGCCGCTGGTTTACAACAAAGCGGCACAAGAGCTGATCTGCAAAGGGGATCGTCTTGCCTTCCCAATCCGTGATGATATTCCCGTCATGTTGCAGGAAGAGGCGAGAGAGCTTCCCGAAGATGAAGAGGTCGAAGGCTAACCTCATGAGCTTTAGCGTCATCATTCCCGCCCGTTACGCCTCAAGCCGCCTGCCTGGAAAACCGCTACTCGATATTGCCGGCCAGACGATGATCGAGCGGGTCTATCGACAGGCCATCGCATCAGGTGCCGCACGTGTCGTGGTCGCCACAGATGATGAGCGCATTCAAAAGGCAGTTACCGAATTTGGTGGCGAAGCCTGCATGACCGCTGACACTCACACATCAGGAAGTGAGCGTCTTGCCGAAGCATCAGAGATTATGGGATTGGGTGATGATGAGATCGTCGTCAACCTGCAGGGTGATGAACCCCTTATGCCACCAGAGCTGCTCCATCAAGTGGCCGACCTGTTAGAGGCTGAAACCGGCAAAGATAATGGTGCCGATGTCGCTACGCTCTCAACAAAAATCCACTCGATTGATGAACTCTACGATCCCCATGTTGTTAAAGTGGTCACAGATGTGGCAGGTTTTGCACTCTACTTTAGTCGTGCCGTCATACCCTGGGACAGAGATCACTTTGCCCATGAGTGTGGTGGGGAGAAGAGTCTGCCAGAACGATTTATCTACCAACGTCATCTAGGCATCTATGCCTATAGAGTCGGCTACCTCAAACAGTTTGTATCAGAGCCCAGCTGCGCACTGGAAGAGGTGGAATCACTGGAGCAACTCAGAGTGCTCTGGAGTGGTGGCAAGATCAAACTAGACACAGCAGAGTGTGAACCGAGTCATGGCGTCGATACACCGGAAGACCTTGAGCGAGTGATTGCACTGGTTAACAAATAAATAGAGATTATTTCAGAGCTGTTTGCTCTGAAATAGAAGTGAAAGTTTTGTCTTGAAAGAGCAGAGTTTTCTAGCATTCACGAGCCATTTCATCTCATCCGGTTACCGCTTTGGTGGTACGGCATTTGTGGCTTCAATGACGCATAATGGATCATGCTTTTAGAATGGAATAGAGAGAAATACCAGAGAGTCGATGGTGTCGTCAGTCTCTTTCTGTTGGTGACGATTGGTGGATTTATGTCTGCCTGGTTTTTTGGTTATCTTCAGAGTCATCTGCTGTTTGTTGCGATTGTGCCGGTTGGTCTGGCGCATATGTATAAGCGCAGGCTGGAGAAGTTGTTAAAGGCCTTCGGCGGCGCTCAGGTCTCTGTCGAAGATAAGAAGCTAATCCTGCTCAAGCCCTATCAAGATTACGAGGCGATTATTCGGTTTCGTGATATTACCGGCGTAAAGGCGAGTCGCTGGTTGACGCTTGATAAGATGAAACTCTCTCTCAAAGGGGGCAAAGAGATTGAGCTGATCAATTTCTGTAATCAAAACGCTATTCTTGGCCGAATCCAATCCGGTTAATCACAGTTCTTAGAAATAGTGCGATCTCGGTTCCTGCTCCAAAATATATCTGCATTTAGCTCACTTCAACGGCCGACTTGTTAGTGATGTTCTACACTATTGATAAATAGATGAGTTATCACGGAGAGAGGCATGAAAGCGGTTGTAGCGACACAATACGGCTCACCAGATATCCTTCAGTTTGCTGAGGTTGAGCCGCCTACCCCTAAGGAGAATGAGCTCCTCATCAAGATACATGCCACCACGGTTAACCGAACAGACTTCGCAACCCTTGGTGGGATTCCATTCTTTGCGAAGATTATTACAGGGCTGTTCAAACCAAAGAGGCCGATTCTGGGCTCTGAGTTTGCCGGAGAGGTTATTGCCATCGGTAACGAGGTGACCTCCTATAAGGTGGGTGATCGGGTTTTTGGATTTAATGAAGACTGCTTTGGTTCGCATGCCCAGTACATGACCAAAGCAGAAGATAGTTCATTATCATCAATACCCGAAGGGATAGATTATGAGCAGGCTGCAGCGAGCAGTGAGGGTGCCTTTTATGCCTATAACTTTATCAATAAGGTGGATCTGCAAAGTGGCCAGCGGGTACTGGTAAATGGTGCGACAGGTGCCATCGGCTCTGCGGCTGTGCAGCTTCTGAAATATTTTGATGCTGATGTGACTGCGGTCTGTGGTACTCAAAATATCGAGCTGGTGAAATCGCTAGGGGCTAATCGAGTGATCGACTACCGGAAAGAGGATTTCACCAAAGATGATCAGCGCTATCACTGTGTTTTCGATACGGTAGGAAAAAGTTCATTTTTCAAAAGCAGACACCTGTTGAAGCCAGGAGGTGTCTATATCTCATCGGACCTTGGCTATATGTCACAAAATCTCTGGTTACCTTTTATCACCCCCTTAATAAAATCACTGATGGATAACAAAACAGCTGCATTTCCTGATCCCAAAGATTGCAGGGAGATTATTCAGTTTATGAAAGGGCTGATGGAAGAGGGGCGATTCAAGGCGGTGATTGATAGGGTCTATCCATTTGAGCAGATCATTGATGCCTATCGCTATGTTGGGCAGAAACACAAGTTAGGTAATGTGGTGATCACCGTTGAACATGAAGAGGGCTAGTATCACGCTGTATAGATTTAAATATTCAGGGAAGCGTTATGAAAGCGATAGTATTTGAACAGTATGGTCTGCCCGATGTGCTTGAGCTCAAAGAGGTCGACCAACCGATACCCGGGGACAATGAGCTGTTACTGAAAGTTCATGCAGCTTCCATCAATGATTGGGACTGGCAGCTTCTCCAGGGTATCCCCTTTGTCAATCGAATCATGGCCGGTCTGTTTAGACCCACCAAATTAAAGATACTGGG
>JAPHSO010000301.1 GCA_026193675.1 Gammaproteobacteria bacterium
AATAATCGGAGACCAACTCAAAAGCTGCCTGAAGATCACTCAAGTCTTAAATTGCTTGAGACAAAAACTGACAACGTTCGATTTATCTGGTTTGGCCACTCAACGATACTATTGGAGATAGATAGCAAGAGGATTGTTATAGACCCTATTTTTTCAAACTACTCCTCGCCAATTCCAGGTATCGTTAAACGCTTCCAACCTCCAGTCTTCGATATTGATGAAATTGAAAACATCGATATCGTATTAATATCACATGATCACTATGACCACCTTGATCACGAAACAATCAAAAAGCTAAAAGATCGCGATATTCAATATATCGTTCCATTAGGTGTAGGGGCACATTTGAGATACTGGGGTATCAACAAAAGTAGAATTATAGAGCTCGATTGGTGGGAAGAGACGGTCGTACAGAATCTGAAATTTACCGCAACCCCTGCACAGCACTTTTCCGGACGTGCCCTTTTTAATGGTAATAGCACCCTATGGGCATCCTGGGCCGTTCAGGGAAAAGAGCAAAACATCTACTTTGGCGGTGATTCAGGCTATTCAGAGCATTACAAAGAGATCGGAGATCGCCTTGGACCATTCGACCTCACCTTCCTTGAGAATGGTGCATACAATCTGGATTGGAAATTTGTTCACCAACTCCCTGAAGAGGGTGTACAGGCCAGTATCGATCTAAAAAGCAGGGCGATGATTCCCATACATTGGGGCATGTTCGATCTGGCCGAGCACAGTTGGTATGACCCCATTCAGCGAGCAACTAAAGAGGCAAACATCAAAGGTGTTCGTATCATTGCTCCCAAGCTAGGCCAACTGATTTCAACCATGCATGAGTACAGACAGGAGGCGTGGTGGGAACCGCTTATTAGATAGATTTCTGATTGGCATCAATCAGCTCATCATTCCATCCGATTACTGAAAGCTGACAACACTCTTCTCAATGGTTTCGTCACCCTGATAGTTTTGAACAAATTTTATGTAGTCCTGGTGCTGCTTAAGAGATTCTACGACACTTGAGCTTGCGAGGCGGAACTGCCAACAGTAGCTTTTAGATTCATTATCATTAGACACTTCGCCCACTGTCACTTCGTTAACACCAGGTATTTTTGACAACATTTTATGATCATGACTGGAGAAGATTGGACTCTTGGCGTTATCCACACTAGTTAGGTCGAACTTTAGAGTGTACTCAACACCTTGCCAACTATTGCACTGCTCCATCACCTCTGCAGCCCTTCCCGCACTTCCCCATGTGCGCAGCAATCGCATCGCCTCCTGCTCAACACCTTCACGTACCCCTGCAAACAACTTCAGATAACCATCATCCGCATCACGTGCATTTCCACGCATCAACTCAGCAGCCCGATCTGTAATTGCAGTAAAATAATTAACTTTCGCAATTCCATTGGCTATCAGCTTTCTAAACTGATCATCACTCAAACCGGAGCTGCCATGAAGTACAAGCGGGATCTGCAGCGCCTCATTTATATTTCTTAACCGCTGGTAGTCTATTCGCGGCTTGCCATCCAATCTGCCATGTACCGTGCCGATGGAAACGGCCAGAAAATCGACTCCGGTCAGACGAACAAATCCGCGAGCCTCCTCTACCGGGGTGAATACCAGATCCTTTCCGTCATCTGGCACATAGCCCAGTTCGGCCTCAACAGGTATGTCACATGCATGAGCCATTTTGACCACCTCCTTGGTACAATCGATATTTTCCTGAAGCGAACGGTGTGATGCATCGACCATAACTCCATTGCAACCATGCCGAATACCTCGAACAGCACCTTCAACACCGCTACCATGATCGTAATGAATCGCCACAGGTACTGTACAACGTCGTGCCGCCGCCTCTACCGCAGGTGCCAGTAATTCAATATCGACATATTCAAGGTGAGGTTCTGACAGACCAATAATCACTGGTGAACGACTCGCTTCTGCCGCGTTAATTACACCCTGTAATAACTCCAGACTCACCACATCAAAGGCACCCACTGCATATTGATTTTCATAGGCGTGCTGTAACATGTCTTGCATCTTTACCAGTGCCATATCAGTATTCCTCTCTTTAAAACTTCACTTGTAGTTGCTCACCAAACAGCGGCAATCCGTTTACATTAATCTCTCTTTTCATCGCATCTGGCAGCAGCATCATGGGCAGACTTAAGGTGAGCTCTTTACTGTGACGAACAATCAGCTCCTGTGCCTGCTGTTTGTTGTATCTGGGGCGTGTTGAAAATTTTCCTGCCCCCCCCTCTACCTTCCAGCACTCATCACATCGTGCTGCATGCAGCCAGGGGCTTCGGCTGTTGAATTCACCCGTTTGCACCTCAGTCTTCCACGCCCTTCCGATATTGTTTAGAGTTTGCGGGATCTGTTGATCATAGAGTCGTTCAAGTGGATTCATAGATCTCTCGTAGCGCATCTCATGGACTTTTGAATTGGTCCAGGCGATCCCATCGAGGCCAGTTTTGGCAACATGCATTAACATCAACTTTAGCGCTAACGAGGCCCACTCTTTACGAAATGGCGCAAGAGGTATACCGCTACTTAGACCGTTTTGAGCCACCGCCTGCTGCCAGTCACTCTGCAGCTCCTCAATGAATAGAACTCGATAACCCTCTACACTTTTACGAATCTTGGTCCGAATATGTAGCAGAACATTTCGCTCATAGTAGTGGGCAGTAAAATGAGAGCGATGGTAATTAGGCAACGTAACCAACCACTCACGATAGTCATCGCCCCCATGCAGGGTCATATATTCGTAGGGTTGACTATAGATGAGCTCTGGCTGCAACCGATTACTCTTTCGAGCGTGCTGAATGGCAGCCCGTCGTGCAGCATCACTTGAATCAAAAAAGTATGCCTCTCTCTTTTCGGTAGTAATAATGTTCCCAAATGGGCCAAGTACAAACCAGCGAGGTTGCTCATTACTGAGTAGCGCACGACCACCGGTACGTATCGAACCCACACGATAACTGGGAGAGCTGCTTCGATAGCGCACCACCCCAACATCTTCATCGTTAACCGGATATCCTGATATCTGCAACTGAGTTCCCGGAATACGTTGCGCAATCTCATTAAATGGCAGATGACACTCAACATCACACTCCAATTCATTACATAGCTGCAGCTCAATGTGAGAAAAATCGATGGCTGCCAATAGCTCATCTTTCGTGAGGTAGGCACTGTCATCCTGGTTAAACAGAAATTGATTCACACCCGACCAGTCCAGCTCTTCACGCCGAATTCCATCCCGCTTCATATTGAGCAGTGTGCGCCGCCACTGCTCAACTGTGGCTCGACGCATAGGTAGCTCCATCAGGCGTAACTTAAGCAGGCTATAAAGCTGTTGCGGGTATGGATGCATCTCCTCTTTTATGGTTCGTGGATCTACCAGTAAACGCGATCGCGCTTTCTCGATAGTTCGGACTTGAGACTCCTCACCTAACCACTTTTCGAAGTCATGACGATCGGCCTCTTCCCATTGACTGAGCCAATCATGATCTGCAAGCGTGTAACCAGAAAAGGTGGTGCAGCTACGACAGCCTAAGCTATTGTTAGTCGCATCCACCATTATATCGATTAGAGGATAGAGCGCTTTGTGGGACATGCTCTCTGTAACCTGTATGTTCTTCCGGCGAGCATGAAAACGAGCACGCTCTGACATGATCTCTACATATCTCCCGCTGGCTAGTTGTGGCATCGTGCATCGCTCCGTTGAGTTTCCTTTGACTGATTACTTCTCAGGAAAATGGATTACTGAATGAGTTGTTTCAACAGCATTAAGTCGTTCTCCCAACAGCAGCTCCATCGCCTCAAGAACATGATTAATGATGAGGTTGCCATTGGCATGAAAGAGCCGGATCTGGCAATCCACAGGAGTGTGCAGCGCATCCCGCTGTGCTGACCTGAATTCTGTCCAGGCCGCTATAGGAAGATCTCCCAGAGCATTATCGACAACAATCCAGGCATCATGCTGCAGAATAAGATCGAGTGTTCTTAGCCTGGGAATCGACAGACGTATCTCATCTCCCAAACGTTTAAATGCGGTCTGCACTGTGTTGTAGTGCACTGATTGAACCGCACCCTGACGATATTGATAGACAGGTACTTCATCGTGTCGTCTATACATCAGCTCACACTCTAACTCTCTAGATATCGCCAAAATGTTCACTGTTGCCACCATACTTTGTTAAAGCACACATACTTTTTCCACCCTATTTTGTGAGGCTGGCGAACAGCGAAGGCAGCTTTTCAGGCAGACGATCCACGTTATCGATAATGGTGTAATTATTTTCACCAAAAATACGCTTCACATAACTATCGGCATTTGGATCCAGTGTCAGGCAGTAGGTCAGCACACCTTTCGAGTAGAGCTCCTCCACCGCCTTCTTGGTATCGTGACGTAGGTGCTGTGGATCGCGCTCATCAATATCTGCCGGCTCACCATCGGTGACCAACAAAATCAACTTCCGTCGCTCGGTCTGTTTTAACAGATGCTGTCCAGAGTGACGTAGTGCCGCACCCATGCGTGTCGACAGACCTCCTTTCATTCCAGCCAAACGCGACTTGGCATCATCATCAAAGTGCTGATTAAAATCTTTGAAGCGGTAGTACTGCACATCATGACGACCATCGGAGGCGAAGCCGTGGAGTGCGAAGGGATCGCCAATGCCTTGAATAGCAGTAGAGACCAGCGTTGCAGCTTCGCGTGTCAGTTGCAGCACGGTTTTATCGGAACCGGCCATCGTCTCATTGGTCGACTCGGATAGATCCATCAGCACCACCACAGAGAGGTCACGCGTGTTGAGCACATTACGCATGGTAATTCGTGGATTGGGTTGTTCACCCATACGGATCGAGATCATCGCATCAATAGCTGCATTGATATCGACCTCATCCCCATCCTCCATATTGCGTATGCGCTGAACACCTTCTGGCGTCAGAAGATCGATGATCTGCTTAATACGATGGGCTATCGGTTTGTATTCGGTAAGGATATCTTCGATATCTTGCGGATCACCTTTGGGTTGTCGACGTTCGTAAACTGTCACCCAATCGGGACGAGCTAACTGAATCTGATAATCCCACTCCTGATAGTGGTATGGATCGGAGACAGGCTCTTTACCCCACATTTCGTTAAAGGTGACCCCTTCATCCTCGTAGGGATACATCTCGGTGGGCAGGGTCCAGATCTCCTGGGCATCATCACCGGCCAGCTCGCAATCCACCTCATTGGCCATCTCAATAACACTGACCATCTTGCGCACCTGGCGCTGGCTGGCTGGCAGGTATTCTGTACTGGCATTCCAGTCAAACTCTTCAAACTCCCAGACATAGCGGTTGTCGTCACGATAGGTGATGCGGCTGCGTTCAAGAATCCGCAAACTGGGCACCTCACGACGGGCTGCAAATAGATTGAACAGCTCCATCCCCATATGCCATGAGTAGTTGTTATCATCCTGTTTCTCAGCAATATCCTCATGGAAGCGCTTTGCGAATGCATTAAGCTCCTCATCATCGATTGAGACCGAATCATCTAGAAGCATCAGAGCCACCCGCTCCAACACCTCAACGGTTGGATGTTCAACCGGCTCCTCATAGTCAAAAGAGAGTAGTGAACTCCACAACTTTTTCAGACCGGGAAAATCTTTAGCTGCCTTGTACTCAATGCGTGCATCTTCAAGCAGTGCAATGAAAAACATCTGGGCTGGGCTGAGCTGCTCGGCAGAGATGGGCGAACTTGTATAGGCCATATGCGCAGCCATATGCGCCGCAGTAGCACGATAGAGCTCCATGCCGGCGATCATGTTTTCATCGCTCCCCAGATCATCTACCGCATCGGGCATATGGAAAATGCGGCTCTCAATAAAGGGTTTAAACTCAGTGTAATCTGCTCCAGTAGGACGCAAGAAAAAGTCTCTACCCCACAATGCACGCAGATAGAAATTGAGTTTGCGTTGGGTTTTTACAAACAGAATACCGCGACGCTCCTTCTGCAGCATCGCCCTGCTGTCCGCCGACTCCAGATTGAAATAGGCGGTCAAGTTCGCAAAGTCGCGACGGTAGGCCTGGGCGCCAAAATTGGCCCAGCGGCGCAGACCACTAATGGTCAGTTTGGAGAGCAGCTCATCCATATGGTTGAGCATCGGCCGCAATCCACGAGCCGCTGTGGATGAGAGCTGGTGGATCAATGTCAGATAACCACGTAATAGCTCAGCATCACCCAGATTTCGGGCAGCCGAGGGCAGACTGCTAAATAGTAGTGCAACCACCTCACCCGATACCATGGAGGATAGTTTCATTGCAGCAGCAATGCAGTCAGGCACCACATCCTCGCCACACTCCTTAGCAACCTGCGGCATCTCCTGTAGATAGGTCACCACCACATCGCTACCGCGCCCCAGGTTACACAGGCTCTTGGCACCATCCATGTAGTCCTGCAGACCTGCAGGGGACATCACCCTTGCAGCTTCATGAAAGGTTCCATCAAGGATATCGCGTACTTCCGGCGATGCCTGTTCAAGAAACTCTTCGTAATCTTCGAGATTGATACTCATTGGACAAGATCTCTATCGCTAATCAATGAATTCCCTATAACTGGAAGTTGTTCCAGAATATAGGTTGCCTAGTTTGTGAGAGATGACTAAAACGTTTGTCACCAAACTCTCCCACTACCTCGCTTTGAATCCTTACTTAACTAAAGAAGGTCTGCACCGCTGCGTTCAGGGTATCGCGCATATCGGGATCATCGGTCAGTGGTGTCACCATGGTCATGCTACATGCGGCAACAGGCTCTACCCCTTTAGCGATCAACTGCCCGGCATAAACAGCAAGACGTGTGGAGATCCCCTCATCCAGTCCATGGCCCTTGAGGTTCCGAGCACGATGGGCGATCTGAACCAGCTTGGCAGCAGTATCACTATCAACACCTGACTCTTTGGCAACAATCTCCGTCTCAATCTTCTCCTCTGGATAGTCGAAGTCGAGGCCACCAAAACGCTGTTTGGTCGACTGTTTCAGATCCTTCATCAGGGACTGGTAACCCGGGTTGTAAGATATGACCAGCTGGAAATCGGGATGTGCTTCAACCTGCTCCCCCTTCTTATCCAAAGGCAGAGTGCGACGGTGATCGGTCAGGGGATGAATCACAACTGTTGTATCCTGGCGAGCCTCAACCACCTCATCGAGGTAGCAGATTGC
>JAPHSO010000284.1 GCA_026193675.1 Gammaproteobacteria bacterium
AATCTATTCACAGTAAATTTAGTCGTCACTGGCGGATTTCACAACCTTTTATGACAAATGTCAAAAATAGCACTATTTTTGATTCATTTTCCAGCCTGTCCACACAATGACAAATGCTGTTAGCAGACTGCTCTTTAAGCTATTTTAGGCCAAAGTTCCGCATGAAGTTGAGCAGTTTAATCGAGCCTAGAAGTACTACACCAACAACAAACCCTGCTACCAGATCAGCGACCAGGGCTGGAATTGTCTCAAGAATATGGTGAACAGCCTCTATATTATGGACATACATCCCTCCCCCAACCAGAAGCATTGCAATGGTGCCGATGATGCCAAGTAGGCGGATCACCTGCGGTAGAGAGGAGATAAGGAGTTCACCGACAAATTTCATGCTACGGGCACTTAAGCCCTCCAGGTTGGCAGTATTCTCGATAAGATAGCAGCCTGCATCATCCATACGGACAATAACAGCTACCAATCCATACACCCCGACTGTCGCAACCAGGGCGATAAAGCTCACAACCATGATCTGAATTGCCAGAGATTGCTCCATCACCAGGCCTAGCGTGATCACAATGATCTCTATGGAGAGGATAAAGTCGGTGCGAACAGCCGCCTCTATCTTGGTAATCTCCCTTTGAACAATCTCTTTGGGATCCTCGGTCTCCTTAGCAGCTATCTCCTCAACCTCATGGGGCACTATCCACTCAAAAACCTTCTCAACCCCCTCATAACTAAGATAGGCTCCACCAATGAGCAGTATGGGAACAATCAGCCAGGGCGCATAAGCACTCAATAGGAAGGCGATGGGCAAGATAATCAGCTTATTGACCAGAGAACCTTTGGTGATTGCCCAGATCACTGGAAGCTCACGTGAGGCATGGAAACCTGTCGCCTTTTCGGCATTAACGGCAAGATCATCACCCAGGAGCCCGGCTGTCTTTTTAGCAGCAACCTTGCTCATAACAGCAGCATCATCGAGCAGTGTTGCCACATCATCAAGAATTACGAAAATACCGCTTGCCATATTTAATGCTCTACCATGATAACTAAAGTTAGCTGATCATTATCAGCTCTCTACCGTTTTGAGGGAAATCTACCTGTTGTATTAAATTTTATTGAACAAAATTTATGCTTTGCGCATGAACAACCCGCTTGTTAAGCGGGGGTATCTCCCTATAGTTAAAACTATAAATAGCATCCAGGTAGTGACTGGGATTATTCGGAGTAGGAAAGGCGTGCCCTTCAAACTCCATTGTTGTAAGGGGAAAAATCGCATCCATATCAAACCAGGCTGCAACATCGGGCATTTCGCCACCGTAAATGACCTTGGCTTTATTGATTTCCCATCCTTGATGTTTCTGTTTTAATCGTTCAACTAAAACGGCTCTTTTTTTAGGATCATCTTTGCCGTTTGGAGTATGCAGGCTAGTCGCAGAAAAACCCCTAATCTCTTTTAATGTACTGTCATACAGCTTCTTATTTTCTTCTGAATTTTCTATTGCCAGCATTGGGAAAATATCAACAAACAGACCCTGATGGTAATTAATTTGTCGACCCTTTTCATGAAACTCTACAATGCTGGCTCTGTTAGAACGTAGTTTGGCGTAATCAAATTTAAAGTTTTTGTCGGTTTGAGTGGTTTGAAGAAATAGATCTCTTGATAGCTCTGCTTGAGCAATATTTAAAAATTTATTGTAATCCTCAATAGGCATAGAGATATCAATATCATCATCCCATGGTATAAAACCCTGATGACGAACCGCTCCCAATAGTGAGCCCGAATCTAACCAGTATTGCAGTTGCTGTTTTTTACATATGGCATCAAACTCGATCAGCATATCGAGCATAATCAACTGAGCCTTACGTAGAACTTTAGGGTCAATCATTAGCTATTACCGTTACGATCTAGCCACACCATAATATTCATGCAAAGCATTAATGAGAATGTCAGTATATTCCTTGGTCATTTCACCCATATGAGAGACTCTAAAGACAATATCTCGCTCAGCACCACCATTAGGGCAGACCATTACTTTGTAATTTTCTTCCAGTGCATTAACTATATCCATAGCCGATCTGCCATCAGTTGGAGTTAGGGCAGTCATCGCATTGGGCATGTATGGCGTATATTCTTTTAGAGGTAAAGCTTTAATGCTTTTTCTAAAATACTCTGCCACCTCTTTTGCATTAGCGATACTTTGTGAAACACCACCACGCTCTTTTATCTGGTTAAGACGAGCTTCTAGTTGCAACATAATCGTAACAGCGGGTGTGTAGGGTGTCTGACCTCTTTCACCATTAGCTAAATAATCTTTAAAGTTAAAGTACAAAGAATTTATATTTTGCAGTTTATTTATAGCTTTTGGTGAAAGTATCACCATGGTGAGCCCGGGAGGTAAAGCCAGACCTTTTTGAGATCCAACAATAACAACATCAATATTTGAACGTTGCATATCTAACGGATCTGTCACCAACATTGAGATGGCATCAACGATGAAGAGCATCTCACCTTTAACCGCATACTCACCCATCGCATCAAGATTATAAAGATGGCCAACCGATGTTTCGTGCGCATTAACAACTAGTGACGTGTAATCTTCATTAGGCGCCAATTTTTCAATATCTGTAAGGTTTGTGTTTTTAATCTTAAAGTTAGTATGCGGCACTGAATGCGTAGCACATATATCCACAAAGCGTGCGCCAAATCCCCCGCCATTGACCACTAACGCGTTGTCGTTTTCATTAAGCAGATTCATCACAGCAGACTCCATACCCGCTGTCCCAGATGCCGTTAAGAAAATGACCTTTGATCCTTCTGGAGCATTGGCCATTTCTAAAAGCCCTTTTTCACAGGCGAAGGTCACATCCGAAAACGCACTATTTCTAAAATAGGGGGTCTGTTTCGCCCCCACCTGCAGTATCTCTTCTGACATTTTTACAGGACCTGGTGTAAAAATGGCGTAGTCTTCATAAATCATTTTTAGCTTTTTCCAATTCCTTAAATTTTCTTTCGTTATATTCCAGGAGCACCCTATTAATGCGGATCATATCTTTAGGCGATAACATGTCTGACTTACGCATCCCCCTCTGTATCAGTGAGGCAAATTCAGCAATCATATAGCGTAGCCCGCCACCATCAAATTCATAGCTGAATGTTTGGCTTTTATGTTCATCTTCGAAGCGCACATGGAATTTTTTGGTTAGCCACCAGGGAGAAGGGATATAGACATAACCCTTGGTTCCAGAAATGACCGCATCGCCTTCCGACTTAATTCCGGTGGCGACATTAGAAATACCTATAGCACCACCTCTATGTTTACTAATAATAAGATTAGAGACGTCATATCCCTCAGTTCCCTGATCAAAAAATGTGATGTCTTTACTTTCACCCAGAATTTTATTAACTAACAACGAAGGGTATGAGGATAAAATGTTGGTGGCACCTTGAGCCATAAAGGTGTCAGGATAGTCCTTCTCTTTATAAAGTGAAGTGCGCGTTGCCCTCACCTCTTTAATATCACCTATTATTCCCTTATCCAGCTCGGCTAACAGCTGATTAAAGGCGGGTAAAAATGCTGTTTTGAGTGCTGAGAGCAGCAAGACCTTCTCTTTTTTAGCGATTGAAAGCAGCTCAATCAGCTCGCTTTTATACAGTGCCAGGGGGTTTTCACACAAGACATGCTTTTTGGCCATTAATGCCTTTTTAATAAGCGGGTAGTGCTCCTCTAGGGCAGTATCGATATAGACAGCGACAATACTAGTGTCTAAAAACTCATCGTAATTATCATGACCATACCTAATATTTTTATTATTTTGAGTGAACCGCTTTAACTCGGATAAGTCAGGCGAATAGATACGATTGATCTTCAGGTTGGGAACATGTTCAGCCTCATCTATAAAGGCCTTAGTATCACGTCCAAGGCCAACGATACCTAATTTAATCAGGTCGA
>JAPHSO010000205.1 GCA_026193675.1 Gammaproteobacteria bacterium
GAGGATGCGGACTATCTGATCGTCGGACAGGGCAGTATGTTGATCACTGCACAGGCGGTCTGTGACTATCTGCGTGAAACACGCAAACTTAAGGTGGGTGTGGTTGATCTCACCATGTTCCGCCCATTCCCCGGCGATCTTTTGGGTGCTGCACTGAAGGGCAAAAAGGGTGTGGTGGTGCTAGAGCGTACCGACCAGCCGCTGGCTGAAGATCTGCCACTGATGCGTGAGGTGCGTGCGACCATTTCCAAGTGCATGGAAAATGGTAGTGTCGGCGGATCGGAACATCCTCACCCCGACTATCCGATCTATAAAAAGATGAGCGATGCACCACGACTCTATTCCGGCGCTTATGGTCTAGGAAGTCGTGACCTGCAACCTGAGGGATTGATTGCCGCTATTGAAAACATGCTGCCCGATGGTAGCAAGCGTAACTTCTTTTATCTGTCGGTCGACTTCGTGCGTGATGAGTCGGCAAGTCCCAAACAGGAGATCTACCAACAGGAGCTGCTGGAGGCCTATCCAAATATTAGAGAGCTCTCTCTCAAGGGGACCGAAAATCCTAACCTGATGCCCAAAGAGGCGGTCACGGTACGGATGCATTCAGTGGGTGGCTGGGGTGCCATCACCACCGGCAAAAATCTGGCGATGACTCTTTTCGAACTGCTCGATTTTGATATTAAAGCCAATCCAAAATATGGCTCAGAGAAGAAGGGACAGCCCACCACCTATTATCTCTCGGCAGCACCAGAGCCTATCCGAATCAATGCAGAGTACCACTATGTGGATGTGGTACTTTCGCCTGATCCCAATGTGTTTGAACACTCCAACCCTGTTAGTGGTTTGAAAAAGGGTGGGGTGTTGGTGATTCAAAGTAGTCTTGAAAGCGCCGATGAGGTGTGGCGCTCTTTCCCTGCACACTCGCAACGTTTCATTGTCGACAACGAGATTCGTGTCTTCTATATCGATGCCTTCAAGATTGCCCGTGATGAGGCCTCCAATCCTGAGCTACAGTTCAGGATGCAGGGTATCGCTTTCCAGGGGGCATTTTTTGCAGCATCACCGGTGATGGAAAAGGCCAACTTCAACGAGAAGACGCTATTCCGTGCCATTGAAGATCAGCTGCAGTCAAAATTTGGTAGCAAAGGTCAGCATGTGGTGGATGACAACCTGCGTGTTGTACGTCGTGGTTTTGAAGAGCTCACCGAGATCACCAATAAAGAGGTGATCGATGTCTCATCACAGATGTTACGCAAAGAGTCTCATCTACCCATTATGTTGAAACAGCTCCCTGCATCGGATAGCCGTATCTCAGATATTCACCGTTTCTGGGAGCAGACCGGTAACTTCTATATCAGTGGGCAGGGTAGTGACAACCTGGTTGACCCCTTTATCGGACTGAGCCTGATTCCTGCATCGACCGGTATCTTCCGCGACATGACTCAAATTCGCTTTGACTATCCCGAGTGGAATGCGGAGAACTGTACCGCCTGTGGTAACTGTTACACCGCCTGTCCCGATAGTGCGATTCCTGGACTGGTTAATTCGATAGGTGAGGTCTTTAACACCACGATTCAACGCATCGAAGGGCAGGGGATGCCGACTCGGCACCTGCGACGAGCGGTGCGTACTGTAGAAAAGAAACTACGCGCAGCACTTAATGAGCAGGATGATAGTGCCAACGTTAACCAGCTACTGCTCAGCGCCATCAATGAAACACTTGCTGAATCCGATCTCAACGAGCAGGAGAAAAATACCCTCGCCACTGAGTTCGATCAGTTTGAAGCGATGATGGATGAGTTTAAGTTTGCCTCAACCAAACCGTTTTATATTAACAAAGAGAAGCGTGAAAAGGGCAGCGGTGGTCTCTTCTCAATTACCATTAATCCATATACCTGTAAGGGATGTATGGAGTGTGTTGAGGTTTGCGATGATGATGCGCTACGTCCTGTTCCTCAAACGGATGAGGCGGTCGATAAGTTGCGTAGAGATTGGGCCTACTGGCTCGACCTGCCCACCACCTCTCCGGACTATATTCGTATCGATGATCTTGATGAGAAGGTCGGTGCGTTAGAGACCCTGTTACTCGACAAAAATAACTTTGGTTCGCTGGTCTGTGGTGATGGTGCCTGTATTGGATGTGGCGAAAAGACCATTATTCACATCTTCACCGGAACGGTGACCGCAATGATGCAGGCGCGAGTCAAAAAACACCTGGCACATGTTGAAGGACTGATTCAACAGCTGGAGAAGCATATTCGTAGCAAGCTGGTTGAGGGGATGGATCTCGGTAACGCAGATAATGTCTCGTCGATTATTGACAGGCACACAGATATTGATCTCACCCTGTCGCGTCTCGCTGCCGGGCTTGATGAGAATGACAGTGGTGTTGCTCAACCTATCGATAGTGAGTGGCTACGTTGGGTGACTCAACTGCTGGAAAAACTGAAGCATCTGAAGTGGCAATACACCAGTGGTGTGACCAATAAGGGTCGCTCCAGCATGGGTATCGTTAACGCCACCGGTTGTACCTCGGTATGGGGTTCCACCTTCCCATTTGCCCCCTATCCATTCCCATGGGCCAGCAATCTGTTCCAGGACTCGCCCTCTATGGCGATGGGTCTGTTTGAAGGACACATGGCCAAAATGGCAGAAGGCTTCAAAGCGGTACGTCAGGCGGAGCTGGAGATTAAAGGAGAATATAACGCAGAGATTCATGGGAAATTCTTCACCTACTTCAACTGGGAACAGTTTAGCGATGAGGAGTTTAAACTCTGTCCACCTGTCGTTTCAGTCGGTGGTGATGGTGCGATGTATGACATCGGTTTCCAGAATCTGTCGCGCATGATGATGTCGGGTCTGCCGATTAAGGTATTAATCCTCGATACTCAGGTCTACTCCAACACCGGTGGCCAGGCCTGTACCTCAACCTATGTGGCTCAGGTTGCAGACATGAGCCCCTATGGTAAACAGTCCAAGGGTAAAAAAGAGATTCGCAAGGAGATGAGTGTCATCGCCATGGCGCATCGCACCTCCTACGTACTACAGGGTGCCATCTCCAATGTGACTCATCTGATCGAGGGTTATATCGACGGACTCAACAGTCGTCGCCCCGCAATCTTCAATATCTATGCAGTTTGCCAACCTGAGCACGGTGTGGCGGATGATGCCTCTGACAAGCAGAGTAAGCTGGCGGTTGAATCACGAGCCTATCCACTCTATCGATACGATCCAGATCTGGGCACCACCTTTGAGGAGTGTTCGTCACTGGCCGGTAATCCTGCAATGGATAGTGACTGGCCCAGCTATAAACTGGAGTACCTGAATGAGAGCGGTAAAACCGAAACAATGGATCTGCCGCTCACCTTTGCCGACTTTGCATTGACTGAGGGCCGCTTCCGCAAACATTTCCGTAAGGCCCCCACAGAGACCTGGAATGACGAGATGATTCCACTGGTTGAATTTATCGAGCTGGATGAATCTGAACGTGAAGATCTCTTCCCCTATATCTGGGCGGTCGATAACAGGAGTCATCTGATGCGGGTACTGGTCAGTGCTGAGCTGGTTAATTCAACGATTGAGCGCCGTGACTTCTGGCGTCAGTTGAAATCGCTTGTCGGTGTCGATCAGGTGGTTGATGTCAATAAGATTGCCGAAGAGGCCAAGGTCGATATGGCACAGAAGATCACCTCGTCACTGTTGGCGATGGCCTCCGGTTCTGCAGGTGTTGGTGCAGATCTAGGTGCATTACTCGGTTCTGCTGGAGCTGGAGGTGGTTCTGTCACATCGGCAGCTGCGCCTGAAGATTACGAACCGGTCTGGATCGAAACGCCAGAGTGTACCGCCTGTGATGAGTGTACCGATCTCAATGCCAATATTTTTGCCTATAACGACGATAAGCTGGCCATTGTGATTGATCCTAAGGCGGGTCCATTTGCCGACATCGTTAAGGCGGCAGAGAAGTGTACCGCTGAGGTGATTCATCCCGGAACGCCGTTTAATCCGAATGAGCCCAATCTCGACAAGCTCATTAAACGTGCGGCGAAGTATCAGTAGCTCGGTATTTTAAAGATGAGACTGCTCCAATCACTCTTGAGCCTGAATAGAAAGGGGACCTTTGCCCACGGCATTCATCCGCCAACAAGCAAGTCACAGACCGATCATTTGGCGATTCGTCGAATGCCATTTTCTGAGAAGATGATGGTGCCACTGTCACAGCACTTTGGTGCACCGGCCAAATCGCTGGTGCATAAAGGTCAGGAGGTTGTGCGCGGGGAACCGATTGCCAGAGCCGATGGCTTTATGTCGGTGCCGATGCATGCACCGGTCACCGGTGTGGTGGAGGGGATAGAGCTGACACCCACTGCACGGGGCCCAAAGGCAGAGGCCATTATTATTAGAACCCACCATGCCGCCAGTCAGCAGGTGATGTATGGCGCCGATTATGACTGGCAGCGTGCAACAGCCGAAGAGCTGATCCAACAGATTCAAAAAACAGGCATGGTGGGGCTGGGTGGTGCAGGATTTCCCAGCCATGTGAAGATGCAGGTACCCGAAGATCATCAGATCGATACTCTGATTATCAACGGTTGCGAATGCGAACCCTATCTCACCACCGATCATCGTATGATGTTGGAGAAGACCGACTCACTGCTGCTCGGGATTCGAATCGCCCTTAAGATTTGTGGTGCCGAGAGGGCGATCATCGGCATTGAAGATAACAAGATGGATGCGGTTGAGGCGATACGTGCCAAGTTAGAAGAAAACGATCCCATCAGTGTTGGCGTGGTGAAGACCAAATACCCACAGGGTTCGGAAAAGCTGCTCATCACAGCACTGTTGGGTCGTGAAGTGCCATCGGGTGGATTCCCCTATCAGGTGGGTGTGGTGGTCAATAATGTGGCGACACTATCTCAATTGGGTGAATTGATACCCAATCGTCAGGGCTTGATTGAGCGGGTGGTCACCATTGCCGGCCCCGGCGTATCCAAACCGGGCAACTATCTGGTTCCTATTGGAACACCGCTACGTTTTGCGCTTGAGAATGCCGGCTACTTTGGTGATGCCAGTCGCCTGATCCTGGGTGGCCCGATGATGGGTAACACCGCCGCATCACTCGACGTGCCGGTGACCAAAACTGTCTCGGGCATTCTGGTTTTAGAGCAGACTCAAAGCTCCAGTGAACAGCAGAAGATCTATCCCTGCATTCAGTGTTCGCGTTGCCTTGATGCATGTCCGATTAAACTCAACCCATCCCAGTTGGGACGGCTTGCGGCCAAACGCGAGTACGAGGTGATGGCGGATCAATTCCATCTTAATGACTGTTTTGAGTGTGGCAGTTGTAGTTATGTCTGCCCATCAAATATCCCGCTGGTGCAGTATTTCCGTATTGCCAAGTCGGTCAACCGTGAGAGGGCAGCCTGATGGGTCAACCAATTGTAGAGATACGCACATCTCCGCATATTCACAGCAGTCCGACTGTGGCGCAGATCATGCACAACGTCATCTATGCACTGATTCCGTTAGCAGCCTTTGCGGTTTACCAGTTTGGGATAAGTGCCCTGGTGCTGATCATCACCGTACTGGTTTCAACGCTACTGACCGAGATGATGTTTGCACGCCTTGCCGGTCGTGCAAGCACATTGGTCGATAGTAGTGCAGCCATTACTGGGCTGTTGCTGGCACTGACGTTGCCACCAGGATTTCCATTATGGATGGGCGCAGTGGCCGGTTTTATCGCGATTGCTCTGGGTAAGACACTGTTTGGTGGTATCGGTTTTAACCTGTTCAACCCTGCATTGATCGGGCGTGCATTTGTACAGGCCGCCTTCCCGGTGGCGATAACCACATGGAGCCCCGCTTTTGCACCGGGCCGATTTGTGGAATTTATCCCGTCGACATTCACACTGCCACTAATGCGTCCAGATGATCTCTCGTTGTGGATTGAGAAGATCAATTGGCTCAGAGGCTTAAACGCCAATCCGGGTGAAACGGTTGATGCCTTCAGCGGAGCGACACCTCTCGCGGCCTGGAAGTTTGATGGTATCACCACCAACTCAATGGATCTGCTGACCGGTATGGTGACCGGCTCAAGTGGTGAGAGTTCTGCGCTGCTGATACTGCTTTGTGGCAGCTATCTGGTGATGCGCAGGATGATGGATTGGCGTATCCCTGCATCGGTATTGGCCGGAGCATTTATCACTGCACTGATGCTGTATATGTTCGACAGTGAAAGCAATCCCGACCCTCTGTTCGTACTCTTCTCAGGTGGACTGATGCTTGGCGCCGTCTTTATGGCAAGTGACATGGTCGGTACACCGGTGACACCGTTGGGTGTACTTATTTATGGTCTGTTGATTGGATTTTTCACCGTAATTATTCGCACCTTTGGTGGTCTTCCCGAAGGTGTGATGTATGCCATCCTGCTGGGTAACGCACTGACACCTTTAATTGAATATGTGACTCAGCCACGTGTCTATGGCAGCAAAAAACAGACGGGGGCCGCGCGATGAGTGATAACAGTAGCGCTACACCAGAATCATCACCCGAATTATCACCGGCGCCTGCATCTTCAGCACAGAACAGCGCTGCGATGATTCGAACCCTGACCCTGATCGCAACCATCTCAGGTCTGTTGGTGGTGATGGCCGTTGAGCTGACACGTCCACTGATTGCTGAGAATCAGCGCATTGCGGTGGAACAGGCGATCTTTCAGGTGCTTCCTGCCGCTGTGTCGTGGCGTGAGTATCGTTTGAGTGAAGAGAAACTTGTTTTGGCAGAAGAGACGACCACCGGGATCTCAATCTACGCCGGATTTGATGGTAAAGGAGAGCTGTCAGGAATTGCCAGCGAGGCGGCAGCACAGGGATATGCCGATACCATTCGACTGCTCTACGGCTATAACCCAGAGTGTGAATGTATTACCGGAATAAAAATCCTGAAGAGTGCTGAGACCCCCGGACTGGGTGACAAGATCTTTAAAGACCTCAATTTTATCGCCAACTTCAAGGCGCTGGTTGCAAAACTTAATGGGCAGCAGGATGGTCTGGAGAATGCGATCGTGACGGTTAAGCATGGTAAGAAAACCGATCCGTGGCAGATTGATGCCATATCGGGAGCAACCGTCTCATCCAGAGCAATCGGCAAGGCACTTAATGATTCAACGCAATATCTACTGCCCCGTCTGGTTAACCAGTTATCAAACATTCAAAGCGTGGAGGGTGATGCACAATGAGTGACAAACCTCATATTAAAGAGACGCCGCTCACCATGGATACCTTCCTAAAAGGTGTATGGGAAGAGAATCCTGTTTTCGTGATGCTGCTCGGTATGTGTCCGGTGCTCGCGGTGACCAACTCGACCATCAATGCGCTGGCGATGGGTGTGGCCACCACCTTTGTTTTACTCGGCTCTAGTGCATTGGTTTCGCTGCTGCGAAAAGGGATACCCAAACAGGTTCGTATTGCCACCTATATCATCATCATCGCCACCTTTGTGACGATTGTCGATTATGTGATTCAGGCGGTGAGTCTGGATCTCTATAACTCGCTGGGCGCCTTTATCCAGCTGATTGTGGTGAACTGCATGATTCTGGGACGGGCTGAATCCTACGCCTCGAAAAACGGTGTTGCCAAATCGGTGGTGAGTGCA
>JAPHSO010000159.1 GCA_026193675.1 Gammaproteobacteria bacterium
ATCAAGGTCCAAAACTTTTCAAAATCATCTTTAGCAGATTCAAGATGAAAGCTCATGGTGTTGGTCTTATTACTGAGAAAATGGTCAATATTGCTCTCCACGGTATCAATGTAGTCGAGCGCAATATCCTCTGCGGATTGGTTATTTTCACCGTCGAGCAGAATTCCCTCTTTATAGGCCTTCATAATTCCATAGGCTTCACGTCGCGCAAAACTTTTAGCTGTTTTAGAAATCTCTCTGCTGAGGTGAACATAGATGGCATCGTCACCATAAATTCGATCCAGTCTGCCCAGAAACCATGAGAGTCGATTGTCTGCTTCGATATGGTTGTCCGGATAGGTGAGTCGCGCCTCTCCTATTAAAGTGGCGCGGGACTCATGAAGTGCGGTGTAGTTGGTGATGTGTTGGCAGGCTTTAATAAATGTTGTTGAACCACAGCGGCCTGTATTGAGTATAAAAATATTCATATTGTTTTTAAGGACCTTAATCAGCCAGTGTCGATTTCCAGTGGATTCTATCCTGGCTGTATTGAGATATGGCATCGACAATCTCGTTAAGTCGCTTTTCCCGATTATCGGCTGAACCAATCAGCTTGTAAGCGGCGGCATCTTCGCCAAAATTATGCTCGATATTATCGATGAACGTTTTAAAATTCAGTTTTGCTTCGGTAGTCAGCGTTGAGTTGTCGATACTATTCCACCACTGTTGTGGATCACTAAATATTGTTCTAAACAGGGCGATATTTTTGATGATCTGATTCTGCTTGGTGAGATATTTATGATGCATGTTCGCCTCAATCTGTTCTACATACGCTCTTATCTCATCTGTGGAAATTGTCTGTTGCGGGTATCCCTCTGCCGTTAGAAGTTCCATGGTAAACAGCATCACATCGCCAAAGAACTGACGTTCAAACTCTCCCGATAGATCGATCTGCCTTTGTTCACGATTAACGCCGGGTCTGAACTCTGACTGGCCCGTCTCATGAACGGTGCGCTTATGTAACATCGGTAGATTTGCGGAGACAAATTGATCTCCCAACTCCGCTTTAATAATTCGCCCAAGCACCGGCCCAGCCATCCTCAACTTAAGCGTGGCAAAAGGGATGAAGTAGTCGAGTGCACTGGCTCTGAATATGTAGTTTCCGGTATAGATGGTTCTTGCCGCTGCGATAGTGGTGTTGAGCTGTTGGTGTTCATAATAGGTTTTACGGGTGGGATGCTCGCCATCAAAGAAACGATTGAGTTTGTCGGCGAAATCACTAAAGCAGGCAAAGTGATCATGTTGTGCCGTGAGTGGGCAGCTGTACTGGAATGATTGCGATGTCGTTTTAAATCCAAATAGATCAGCCATGTCATGATATGAGGCGTCATCGGTTCGTGGTTTCTGCATGTTGTGGAATTGACAGGAGACATTCGGTTTCTGTGTTGAGATACGGTGCAGAAACGAAATCACATCCTCCAAAAAGTTGCCAGCCATCACCGAGGGAGAGACCGGTGGATCACCCACCACTTTACCGGTCAAAATCTCAATCGGCTGCTGAGTGAAAATCTGTTCAAGATCATGCAGGAAGCTGATGGCGTAGATGTCCCGATCCCCCTCGGGTGTATTCACTTTGACCTTAAACTCTTGGTCACTATCGATAAAATAAAATAGTGTTGGCACCTCACTATCGATCAGTTTACGAAGTTTAAGATAGGTGATGTTGCGCATAATTGATGCGCCTTTGTGGTAGAAACGAGATCTATCAATGTTTCCTAAAATCGGTTTGAGTGCCACCTTTTCAGAGTCGGGGAGCTGGTCGAGTTGCTGTAACTGCTCATGTTGACCAAAGTAGATCACCTCTAGACCCTCACCACAAAAGTGCTGAGCAATGTCGCGGTTTTTTGAGATGTTACTTATCTCTTTAGAGTCATCGGCAATGATCACCTTCACCTTATTGAATCGACCATCAATCTGACCACCATAGTGAAATGTGTGACAGAGGGTTAACAGGCTATCGAGGCAGCTCTGCAGGTGTTGAGGCCTATCGGCTACCGGAATGGTGATGATGAAGCTCGGGCGATATTTCCTGTTGGCACAGTTCTTCAACGAGATGAGCTGCTCCAGCTCTCGGTAGAGCTGTTGATACTTCTGCAAATAGGTTTCATTAAGGTAGTCGCTGCGCTCACCCCAAAGCTCGTCGCCAATCAGCTGGATCGCTTTCTGATAACGCTGCATGGTCTCTTTCAATGTGCAGTTGGCATAGGAGTCGCCAATCAATTGATCGCCAAGCTGATGCAGCATTGGATTATCGTCAAAAAGCGCTACAAAAAACTCAAGCGCAGGGAGATCTGTATGGGCCATCTAATGGGTCACCGAGCTCACTTCCAGACTAACGTCGAGAAGAGTAGTTGGGGAAATTGTCTTTATCGATCATGATTTCGATCAGGTTGATCGAATTGGTGAGATCGCTGTTCTCAAAAACATGATCAATATCGCTATTTGAGTCGACTCTTTTGTAGTTAATACCAAATGATTTTGAGAGCGCCTCAAAGTCAGGATTGATAAAGTCGCAATTGATAAATCGCTGGTTATATTGCTGCGATTGATTCTTGCGGATGAGCCCCATCGTAGCGTTATTGAAGAGGATGATATTGAGCGGTCTGTTGTAGTTGACCGCTGTCATGATCTCCATGCAGCACATCTGAAATCCGCCATCACCCAGGATCGCAAAGGTGGTTTTTTGATTAGAAAAACGTGCGCCGATCGCCGCCGGGATGGCGTGACCCAGTGAGGATACTCCCGAGTTTGGATAGTAGCGGTTACCGCTTGAGACCTTAAAAAAGTTCTGGGCAAAGATAATATTGTCATCAAATATCACCGCCCCTTCAGGAAAGTGTTGCTCGATCCTTGAGAAGAGATGTTCGATCACAGAAAAGCCGCTCTGAAAGATGGCATAGTCACTATTGGCAGAGCGCTTAAGCTGTTCAATATATTGGCTGGTCTCGTTGAGAAGATCTAGCGCCTGGTTATCTGCACCGATACGTTGCAAGACACCACTGATCACCTCATGGATATCACCCGGTATCGCCATATCGGCCTTAAAGACCTTCTCGAGCTGTTCTGGATTGCTATCGATCTGGATAATCTGCTTATCTTTTAACAGCGCATCATCCCAGAGATAGCTGGTGCGTTCGTTAAATCCGGCGCCGAGGAATATGACCAGATCGGCGCGCTCGACAATATATTTGTAGGCGTGCCCGCTGGAGGTGACACCCAGGCTCCCTAGTGAGAGAGGTGATCCTTCGCTGATCACCCCTTTTGCTTTCAGGCTGCTGGCAATCGGGATGCTTCTCTGCTCACTCAGTTGTGCAACCACATCCTGGGCATGACCCTTAATGCAACCGAACCCGGCCACAATGACCGGATGCTTCGCCGCCAGAATCTTGTCTGCCAGGGCGTTGATTGCTGCAGAGCTATCATGCAGGGGGTGGTTGGTACTATCGGTCTTAATATGATCAAGCAGTGACTCGTCGATCAGCTCTTGCTGGATATTGTAGGGAAAGCTCAGAACGACGGGGCCTGAACTGGGCGAGAGAAGAATCTGTGATGTGCGGTTTAGCACCTGAGGCAGGTAGTCTGTTCTCTCAACAATTTTGTGGTATTTGCTGATGCCTTTAAACAGGGCGCTCTGGTCGATGGTGCCCCCCTCGCCGGAACTCTCCTGTAGCCCCCCTTTGCCGAAGATGTGAGTCGATGTCTCACCGGTAATGACCAGGATCGGCTGTTGGTCGGCATAGGCGTTGGCGATGCCGGTGACCAGGTTTGTGGCACCCGGTCCTGCAGTGGTGATGCAGGCTGAGATCTCTCCTGAGGCGCGTGAATAGCCTCCGGCCATAAAGGCCGCCCCCTGTTCATGCTTGGCTAGAACCGCCTCAATCTTCGAGTCATAGAGCGCATCGTAGACGGGCAAAATATGGGCGCCGGGCATACCAAAGATATGTTTAATACCCAGCCGTTCCAGATACCTGACGACGAACTCACTAACCTTAATTTTCATATAACCGTAAAAATTATGCTGTTTGGGGATGATCCTTTTGGTGACTGGTCACATACCCAATGGGCCATAGCCTGGCAGTTCATCCTCAACTGCAAGGCTCGTTTAGGGGCGAAATAATATCGTAAATAGCTGTTCGTTGCCCACTTGGGATTGTGGTCGAGTATCATCATCAATCCAAACGGCCAGGCAGGATTGGGATGACTGGATCTGTATCTGTCAGTTCGGGGACGTAACTGATTGAACTAAAGGGTAATTATTTAGGTTATTTTCTCTCCATAACGGCCCAATCCAGTGATGTCAGCTATATTCAATAGTCGATGATTGAATTAGTATATGTCCAGATAGACACTCATTGTGAGCCGCCCATGCAGTGCCGTCGCTGATGGATAGTAGAGGAAGGGATGAAAAGACAACCAAAACAGTCTCAGCTGTTACAGCAAGGGATCAGGCCCTCCAGCCCCCTTTGGCTTTATATATCCCAAAATTTCAGGTTTGTCTCTGTTAACACTCTCTGTGATATGTCGTAGTGATCTGAATGAAACGCTTTCCAACACTTCTAATTGCGATTGTTGCTCTCATGCTGGCGGGACCTCCGGTCACACTGGCGGACGAGTGGAGTGATGCCGGTTTCAGCTCACTACGTAGTGTCATCTGGCAGAGTGCCGGCTTTACACTGCGAGAAGCTAAAAGGTGGCGTAGTCGTTGCAACATCACCGATCCAAAACAGGTGGCCGAGTGGGAATTAATCGGCCTGAACACCCCTACAGAGGTGAGTTTCTGGATGAAGAAGGGTTATACCACTCCCGAGATGGTGGTCGATTTCCGCAACTCTGAATCGGGAGATGGTGATGGGGAGCCTCCTCAAGTGGAGGTGCGTCAGGAGCCGGAAAGCAGTCGCAACTCTCAAATTTCGTCAGAACGTAAGAAGCGCGAATGGCAGAGAAAGAGCCAGATCAGTGATTTGGTGAACTCAGGTGTTGCCCCCTCTGTTGCTGAGGAGTGGATCTACTCCGGCTACTCATCGGAAGAGTCAAAGAGCTGGTTGAAGATAGAGGGAATTGAGCTACCCGATGATATTAACCCCTGGTCAGATATTGGTATCGACAGCCCTGAGACGCTCTACCAATGGTTGAAGATCAAGCAGGTCAAAAGCCCCTCCGATCTGACGGCCTGGATGAAAATTGGAGTGGCCGATCCTGCAACGCTAAAGCGCTGGTTAGAGATCAAGCAGATCAACCGCCCAGCCGACCTGTCAGCCTGGTTAAATATTGGGGTGCAGGATCCGGAAGCTGTGACCAAATGGCTGAAATTTAAGCAAATTAGCAAACCTGATGATCTGTCGGCCTGGTTTGAAATTGGTATTGAGAAGCCGCTAGAGCTGCAGCAATGGCTCTCTAAGGGGCTGACCACCGTTGCCGCGGTTAAGAAGCAGATGATCTTTGAGAAGAGCGAAGATGAGAAATTTGCTCGACGTGGCATCTCACCTGAGAGTGTCGCCGCCTGGAAAAAGATTGGGGCACAAACATACAACCAGGTTAACTATCTGCTCAAGAGAGGATTTACCATTGAGGAGCTAAAGGGTTGGGTCGCTGCCGGTTTTACGGTTCTTAATGATATTGAGATCTGGCGGAAGACTAAATTGGGAGCAGAAGAGTCAAAGCGCTGGAGGGCTGCCGGGTTTATCCCTGAGGAGGTCTTTATGGTTTTGGCTGAAAAATACACTCTTGAGGAGATTCTTGAATGGAGCAACGTTCTAGGGCCGGTCTCCAGCTCAATGGAGCGGATCAATAGCTGGCGAGCCTCCCGATTTAGCCCAGCGGATGCAAAAAGCTGGATTGAGGTCCACCAAGATGTCAGTGCGGCCAAGGCCGCTATTTGGCGAGATGCCGGTTACCGGCCAGAGAGTGAATGGGTGCTGCTTGATACAACCCCGGAGGTTGTTGAGAGATGGCGTAACAGTGGTGCTGCACCGAGCACCGTGATGTTTTGGGTTCAAAGTGGCTTTGGTGTCTCTGAGGCCTTGCCATGGATTGAGGTGGATTTAAGTGCCCAGCAGTCACGAAAATGGCGTGACAATGGCTACACTCCAGATGAGGCGATGACCTGGATTAGACACGGGATTACCAGCCCAACTCAGGCCCAAAAGCTCAAGCAGATCACAATCGATGTATCCGATCACTTCAGCAGAGGGGTGATCTATAACTCATTTAGAAAAACGGCTAAATTGCTCGACATCCACAAGCTACACACTCAGATCGGCCCGCGAAATCCGGTCAATGGAAAGTCTGGAGGGCAGTTTGACACCTTAACCCCCTATGCAAAGTGTATGACCGCCTATGCCAATAAAGATGGGGTTTCAGATAGTACTGTGATGGAGATAGAGGGTTCCTACTTTAATGGGATCATCATGAGAGATTCTAAATCCAAGAGGTTTATGGGCCAGTACCATGAGTCTTGTAAGCAGTGGACCGTCTATATCTATACCATCTGGCTTGTTGCTAAATAGGCGTTACCCTCACCTGGTTCGGCACCTGAGCTGTCATGTTTCAAGAGTGTTATTTTGTCGCTCTATCTGGTGTGGCGACTCTAGCTCTGAAATCGATAACGCCATACAATAACCAACTAATATACTAAACAATAGACTATGGCCTGGAAAACCGGGAGAGACATCGTCTTGAATGGGGTATAGTATTATGGACAAAAATTAATAGACAATTATAAACAAAACAATATGTTAGGCGGTATATGAACGCTTGCGGAGAGATAAGGGAATGATACATCGATTAATAAGAACTGCACTTGTAGGGCTTGCGATATGTGGTGCTACGCCGTTGCTGGCTCAGGAGGCGGAGGGGACTAAAGCGCCACTGAATAGTCAAAAGATCTACACGGTCGGTTTTGCTCAGGACACCATGAGTAATGACTGGCGCGCTGCTCAGGTGAATGAGGTGAAACGAGAGTTAGACAACTATCCCGAAATTCGATTCATTGTGACTGATGCCAAGGGGAGTAGTGCGCGTCAAGGCTTTGATTTTGAACGTCTGGCCAATGAGGGGGTTGATATTCTGATCACCAGCCCCCGAGATGTCCGCAGTATGACACCTGTTGTTGAGGAGGTGATGAAGCGTGGAATCCCAGTCATTCTGCTATCACGACGAATCATGAGTGATGACTACACCACCTTTATCGGTGCCGATGATCGTGAAATTGCTCGGGCAGCGGCGCGTCATCTGGCGCAGGAGCTCAACGGTAAGGGACGGGTGGTGATGCTGAAGGGGGTCGCCACAGCGACGACCGCCATAGCTCGAGCAGAGGGTTTTATCGAAGAGATGAGAAATCACCCCGGTATTGAGATTGTGGCCCAGCCCACCGCAAACTATCGCCGTAATATAGCCATCAAAGAGATGGAAAAGGTGATTAGTGCAGGAATCGAGTTTGATGCGCTCTATGCTCACTCCGATAGTATGGCGACCGGAGCGCGTATGGCGATGACTATGGCCGGTATTGATCCCAAGTCTAAAATAATTGTTGGTATTGACTATATCTCAGAGGCACGTGAGGCGATTCGTAATGGTGAGCAGAGTGCATCGTTTACCTATCCAACGGCAGGCAGGCAGGGAGCTGAGGCGGTTGTTCAGATTATTCGTGGAGACAAAGTTGCTAAAGAGCAGACAATTCCCTTTACTCTGGTCACCAAACAAAATGTGGATCAGGTAGAGACCATCTTTAAGTAACAGCGACGTTCCTATTTACTACAAATAAGCCATTGCCAAAATTTATAACCCTCAATAGCAAAATAATCTTTATGCTGCTGGCATCCATAGTGATGGTGTTGGCGCTGGTGGGAGGCATCTTCTCGCTGTTAGTTACCAATCTGCATGAAGAGGCGGCCAAAGATGAGTTGAATCGTGGCCTGGAGCTGCTGCTACTAGACCTGCAAGATAAGCAGGACCGTCTTGTTGAGGGTCGCAAACGTCTGAGTAGTGATGAGGCCATTCTGGCCTCAGTCAATTTGATCTGGAAATACCAGAAAATTGATGATTATCAACCGCTGTTATTTGATCCTGAAAAGGAGACGCTGGCGCAGATACTGGCAAGAGAGGTACAAGTTGCAGGATATAATTTTGCTGTAATCTATACCGCCGAAGGTGAGGTTATCTCTTTCTATGACGCCTCTCAGAATCTGACCGGTTATCGCAGCTACAGGGGAAAAGAGGCTGTAATGATGCGCTACCAGAATCAGGGGGGAGCTGCAGAGGAGGTAACTGACATCCCCCATTTTCTTCTTGGTTCCAGCAAACATATTATGGCCGATAACCGGGAGGTTCACTTCCGTCTCAATAGTTCTGACGCAGCATTATTTGTTGAGATCAATGCCCCTCTAATAAAAGGATTTGGAAAGGGTGCTGAAGAGACTATCGGCAGGCTACATCTCGCCTATGCACTCGACAAGGAATTTGTTGAGAGTATTGCGAGTCGTACGGGACTCTCATTTGCAGTACATCAACAGGCATCAACCAATCATAAAGGTCGCAGGGTTTATGGCGAAAACCATTTTATGGTTTCCAGCAAGGGTTTTGATCCGATGGCTCAACGTACTGCAGGTGCCCTGCCTGAGCTAAAGTTAAATAGATCAATACAGCATGTTCTGCATTTTATCCAAACCAATGAATATTTTTCTGGAGTAGTTTCTCTGCCTCTGGAGGAGTCTCCATCACTGGTAGTTATTTTTGGTTTTGATAAAAACTCTCTATCGACAAGTCTGCAGGCATTTCAGCAGGCGATTGTCTGGGTACTGTTGCTGAGTGCACTGCTAGTCATTCCGGTGGGGGTAATCTTTACGCGACGCTTTATCACCCGCTCAATCCATTCGTTGGTTAGCTATGCCGAAAGCATCGGTTATGGTGAAACAAAGATCGGTTTCAGGCCCGACAGTATTGTCGAATTTAACTATCTGGGGGAGAGCCTGCAGGGGATGGTTAAACGCCTGCATGACAGTCAGAAAGTGGTTAAAGAGAGTGAAGAGAATGTACGTCTTCTGCTTGACTCTGCCGGTGAAGGAATCTTTGGTATTGATGTTGAGGGGCTATGCACCTTTGCCAACCGACAGGCGATGAAGCTGCTTGGTTATCAAACTGATGAGTTCGTTGGGAAGAATGTTCATCAACTGATCCACCACACCCGTAATGATAGCTCTCCCTATTCGGCAGAAGAGTGCCCCATCTACAACTCCTTTAGAAGTGATAGCCCCACACATATCGAAGGTGAGCGCTTCTGGTGTAAAGATGGAAGCTCTATTGTGACCGAGTATCGCGCTTATCCAATTCGTAGAGATAATCAGGTTGTCGGTTCAGTGGTCACCTTTTCAGATATTACTGAGCGGAAAAAAACTGAAAGCAGTCTGGGGCTTGCCAAAAATATCATTGAAAGTGCCAATGAGGCGATTCTGGTGACAGACCTGAATAGTGTGATCGAAGAGGTTAATGATGCCTATGTGCAGATCACCGGTTACAGTCGTGAAGAGGCGATTGGTGCAACGCCCAAGATTCATAAGTCGGGGCATCATGACAAGGCATTTTACGAGCAGATGTGGCAGGAGATTACTACCAATGGACATTGGGAGGGAGAGATCTGGGATCGTCGTAAAAATGGTGAGATTTTCCCCAAATGGATGTCGATCAATACGGTAAGGAATGAGCTGGGCGAAGCATCAAATTATGTTGCTATTTTTTCTGATATCACCTCATTGAAGGAGACTGAGAAGGAGCTCGAAAATCTGGCCTACTATGATGCGCTGACCGAACTGCCTAATCGGGTTTTGCTAAGAGATCGTCTGAAGCAGGGGATCTACGCTGCGAAACGTGATGGTCATAAAGTTGCCGTTCTTCTTATCGACCTTGATCGCTTTAAATATGTTAACGATACACTGGGGCATGATGCTGGAGACCAACTGCTAAAGATTGTTGCCAGACGTCTCACCACCTTTGTCAGAGAGTCTGATACGGTGGCGCGTCTAGGGGGGGATGAATTTATCATCATATTGTCGGAGATCAATCACCCTGAAGAGGCCTCGATTATCGCGCAGAAGATCATCGAGAATCTACAAAAACCGATTGAGGTGAAGGGGAAGATGGTTAATGTCGGTGCCAGCATCGGTATTGCCACCTATCCGGAAGATGGTGATGTCTGTGATCAGCTGATTAAAAACTCTGATCTGGCACTCTATAAGGCAAAGGATAGTGGCAGGAATAACTATCAATACTTCTCGGAAGAGTTACAGTCGGCAATTTTTGATCACATCGCAATGGAAGATGAGATGCTCAAGGGGATTGATGGTGAACAGTTTACGCTCCACTATCAACCCAAAATCAATCTGGCAACCAATCGTGTCACCGGAATGGAGGCGCTGGTTCGTTGGAATCATCCGGAGAAAGGGTTTGTTAGACCCGATCATTTCATCCCATTTGCCGAAGAGACCGGCCTGATTATTCCCATGGGGCTGTGGATCTTCAAGACCGCATGTCGCCAAACAGCAGAGTTTTCCGCACATCTGAATGAACCCCTGAAAATCGCTATCAATCTGTCAGCGGGACAGTTCCAGCAGCGGGGTCTTGTCTATACCATTAAAGAGACTATTGAGAGATATGGGATTAGTCCCGAAAATGTTGAACTGGAGATTACCGAAAGTAGTGTGATGGGTGATGTTGAGCAGGCGATTGCCACCATGAAAAAGTTCCGTGATCTTGGGCTTAAACTCTCTATTGATGACTTCGGAACAGGCTACTCATCATTAAGTTATTTAAAACGATTCCCAATCAATACTCTAAAGATCGATCAGTCGTTCGTTCGCGATCTGACGATAGACTCTGATGATGCGGCCATAGTTCAGGCGATCATCTCGATGGCCAAAAATCTCAATCTTGATGTGGTTGCTGAGGGTGTTGAGACGGAAGAGCAACTAGAATTCTTGCGCCAGCATGGTTGTGAGAATGTTCAGGGTTATCTACTGAGCAAGCCGTTACCTGCAGATGAATTTCATCAATATATTAAGAAGAATCTAGGTTGATTAAGCAGATGAGAAATCACTGTTTATTTGCCACTAAAATTTTGTGTAAGTAGGAGGAGCAATCAATGTTTGTCCTGCACACCTCTAATCGCACTGAAAACCTTCTCTCCCATCTGGCTCAGGTTATCGATGCCCAGCCACTCAATTCGCCTTTTGATAAAGAGCTGTTTCTGATTCAGAGTCAGGGAATGGAGCGTTGGCTCTCGCAGCAACTGGCCTCTCAATTTGGTGTCTGGGGCAACTATCACTTTTACTTTCCCGGAAATTTTGTCTCAGAGATTAGTGCGCCATTTGTCGGAAGTTCGACCGCTATTAATTATCAGCGAGAGCAGATGGTCTGGATCATTGAACAGCTGTTACGTGATATTGAGCAGGAACAGATTGAGTTGTTCCAGGTGATTACAGATTATCTTCAAGGTGAAGGGCGTGGTGTTAGACGCTTTCAACTGGCTCAACAACTGGCACGAATCTTCGACCAGTATCAGATGATGCGTCCAGACTGGTTGCGTGCCTGGTCAAATGGCAAGCTATTGGGATTGATGCCGGGAACATCTACTGAAAAGTGGCAAAGTGAGCTGTGGCGGCGAATCAATCAACAGTTTGGAGACTGCCATCGGGGGGAGATCTGGCAGCGGGCGATCGATACTATTGAAAAGGCAACAGAGTTGGAGCTTAGAGAGAAGCTGCCACAACGTATCTCTATTTTTGGTCTCAACACCATTCCTCCACTACTTCTTAACCTGCTCAAGGCTCTTAGTCGACAGGTCGATATCCACCTCTATCTATTAACGCCAACACAGGAGTATTGGGGGGAAGGTGGCTCACGACGTGCCCAGCTCGAACAGAGCGTTAATGATGATACGACCGCTTTAAATGATCATCGACTGCTGCTCTCACTGGGAGAGCAGGCGCGTGAATTCCAGAAGCTGATGTTGGAACAGGTGACCTTCACCCATGAGTTTGCAAGTTATGAGATGGACGATGCGGTTGATGGTGATGAGTC
>JAPHSO010000300.1 GCA_026193675.1 Gammaproteobacteria bacterium
CATCGGCTGTATGGTCAACGGTGCCGGCCTGGCGATGGCGACGATGGACCTGATTAAGTTGAAGGGTGGCAATCCTGCGAACTTCCTTGATGTGGGCGGTGGCACCACCGCTGAGAAGGTGGCAGAGGCCTTTAAGCTGATCCTCTCTGATGAGAATGTGAAGGCGATTCTGGTCAATATTTTTGGCGGTATCGTACGCTGTGACCTGATTGCTGAGGGCATAATCGCCGCGGTCAAAGAGGTTGATGCCAAGGTGCCTGTGGTGGTTCGCCTTGAGGGAACCAATGTAGATCTGGGACGCCAAATGTTGGCCGACAGTGGACTTGATATCACCGCATCTAACGATTTGAGTGAAGCCGCAACAACAGTTGTCGCTTCGGTAGGAGCAGCCTAATGACTATTTTGATTGATCGTGACACTAAAGTAATTTGTCAGGGCTTTACCGGAAAGCAGGGCACCTTTCATTCTGAGCAGGCGATCGCCTATGGCACCAATCTGGTCGGTGGTGTAACACCGGGCAAGGGTGGCACCACCCATCTGGATCGCCCTGTTTTTAATACTGTACGTGATGCCGTTGAGGCGACAGGTGCAGAGGCGACCATGATCTACGTCCCAGCCCCATTTGCAGCCGATGCGATTCTTGAGGCAGAAGATGCCGGTATTGAGGTGATCGTCTGTATCACTGAAGGTCTACCGGTGCTCGATATGCTGCGTGTTAAAGAGGTGCTATCTCACAGTGAGAGCCGTTTAATCGGTCCCAACTGCCCAGGTATCATTAGCCCCGGAGAGTGTAAGATCGGCATCATGCCGGGTCAGATCCACCAGAAGGGCCGTATCGGTATCGTTTCTCGCTCTGGAACCCTCACCTATGAGGCGGTCCATCAGACCACTCAGGCGGGGCTTGGACAAAGCACCTGTGTCGGTATCGGCGGTGATCCCATTCAGGGGATGAACTTTATCGATACCCTCTGCCTGTTCGAACAGGACAAGCAGACCGACGGCATCATCATGGTCGGTGAGATTGGTGGTAGTGCCGAAGAGGAGGCCGCCGAGTTCATCAAGAAACATGTGAGCAAGCCGGTTGTCGCCTATATCGCCGGTGTTACTGCTCCTCCCGGGAAGCGCATGGGGCATGCTGGTGCGATCATCGCTGGCGGTAAGGGAACTGCGGAAGAGAAGTTTGCAGCCTTGGAAGGAGCAGGTGTCCATGTGGTGCGTTCGCCAGCGGAGATGGGGGCCAAGATGGCCGAAGTTTTAGGAGACTAGGATTTTTTCCAATAGATTTATCAGCATTTGCCCCCTAAGGTAGAACCCATGCTAAATGTGGTCATGGCCCAAATATCTCTCCGTGTGGGGGATATTGAGGGCAATGCTGACCGAGTGGTCGATTGTGTTGAGAAGGCCAGAGCGCTGTTCAGTGCCGATGTTGTTCTCTTTCCTGAGCTGACACTGACCGGATATCCTCCAGAAGATCTGCTGCTGCGTGATGAGCTACATCAACGGGTAGAGAGCGCCCTTGCTAACCTGCAAACACGTCTGCACGATGCTGTGGCTGTCATCGGTCTGCCATGGCGAGAGGATGGCGAGCTTTACAATGGTGCTGCAGTCATCGGTATTGCTGAGGCGCCCCGTATCTATCGCAAACAGCAACTCCCCAACTACAGTGTTTTCGATGAAAAGCGCTATTTCTCTGCCGGGAAAGATCCATCTGTTTTTACCCTCAAAGGAATTCAGATTGGCCTGACCATCTGTGAAGATATCTGGTTTGCGGAGACGGTCGAGCAGTGCAAGTCTGCTGGGGCGGAGGTGATCCTCAATCTCAACGCCTCCCCATTTGAATACCGGAAGCAGAGTGCGCGTCAGCAGGTTGTCTCAGCCCGTGCTGTTGCATCTGGCATTCCGATTCTCTATACAAACCTGGTTGGCGGTCAGGATGAACTGGTCTTTGATGGTGGTTCATTTGTCGTCAATGGCGAAGGTGAGATCACTCAGCAGGCGCCCCATTTTGATGAAGAGCTGATACCTGTCGTTCTAGAACGCCGCGCTGACAAGATTGTTCCCCACACAGGATTTATTAGTGAGCCATGCTCAGATACTGCGCTTGTCTACGATGCACTGGTGATGGGGGTCAGAGATTACGTCTCCAATAATGGATTTAATGGCGTGGTGATTGGTCTCTCGGGCGGGATCGACTCGGCTCTGACGCTCTCCATTGCAGTAGATGCCCTGGGATCAGATAGTGTGGAGGTGGTGAGCATGCCATCACGCTATACCGCCGGTATGAGTGTAGATGATGCAAGAGCGCAGGCGATCAATGAGGGGGTCTATTACAGAGAGATCCCTATCGAATCGGTATTCAACAGTTTTATCGAGCTGTTGAGTGATGAGTTTGACGGATTTGATGCAGATACGACTGAGGAGAATATTCAGGCACGCTGTCGTGGTGTCATCCTGATGGCTATCTCCAACAAGAAACACAAAATGGTCCTCACCACCGGCAACAAGAGTGAGATGGCGGTTGGTTATGCAACTCTCTACGGTGACATGGCGGGTGGGTTTGCTGCGCTCAAGGATATCCCCAAGATGCTGGTTTACGAGTTGGCTCGATATCGCAACACAATCTCGCCAGTCATTCCGCAGCGAGTGATCGAACGGCCACCATCAGCAGAGCTGGCTCCTGATCAGAAGGATAGTGACTCGTTGC
Organism: Gammaproteobacteria bacterium; assembly: GCA_026193675.1. Classification (GTDB taxonomy): domain Bacteria; phylum Pseudomonadota; class Gammaproteobacteria; order Thiohalomonadales; family Thiohalomonadaceae; genus JAOTST01. Next base: position 2,705 of record JAPHSO010000300.1, read on the forward strand.
CAGAGTATGAGTTGCTCGATCAAATTCTCGCTGATCTGATCGAGAATGAGCTTTCGGTTGAGGAGATTATCGACAGCGGTTTTGAGCCAGATGTGGTCAAAAGGATCTCGCGTCTGGTCGATATCAACGAATACAAGCGTCGCCAATCTGCTCCGGGAGTGAAGATCACCTCCAAGGCGTTTGGAAAGGAGCGACGTTATCCAATCACCTCCGCATTTGGCCATCGACATCGATAGTTAAAATCGTCTCCATGTTTGCCAGTTTCTTCTTGAGTTTCATGGCAAAGCGACTTAACCTTTTATCAATTGATACAGGCAACCAACAAACTGGTGAAACATGAAAAAAATTGAAGCAATTCTAAAACCATTCAAGCTTGATGATGTGCGTGAAGCGCTGAATGAGATTGGAGTGACAGGGATGACTGCTACTGAGGTAAAAGGTTTTGGTCGCCAGAAGGGACACACAGAGCTCTATCGTGGTGCAGAGTATGTGGTCGATTTTCTTCCCAAGGTGAAAATTGAGATCGTTGTAGGTGCCGATAAGGTGGATGAGTGTATCGATGTGATTATCGATGCGGCCAGAACCGGCAAGATTGGTGATGGTAAGATTTTTGTGACCGATGTGGAGAAGGTTATTCGAATCCGTACCGGTGAGATGGATCTGGAAGCGATCTAACGGCCAGTAAGATCTTGTGGCTCAACCAGCCTCCTGATTCAGACTATTTTTCAGTCTGGTTGAGCTTTAAAACCTCTTCTGCATCATTGGCTAGATCATCTAGCTTTAGCTGACGATAGGCCTCAATCATCACCTTCAAAGCATCCGTGACCGCTGGTGTTTTGGGGTAGTTCTCAATCACATATTTAGCACGATTGGCGGCAGCCAGATGGGTTCCCCGGCGCAGGTAGTATTTGGCGACATGGATCTCATGTTTGGCGAGACTGTTGCGCAGTGATTGCATGCGCTTAATCGCTTCAGCTCTGTATTTGGTCTCAGGAAAGCGCGTAACCAGAACTCTAAAGTAGTTAAAGCTCTCACGCGCACGTTGTGGATCACGCTCTGAACGATCCTGTCCGGTCCATCTCTCAAAGGTGTCAGGCACCAGATTGTAGGATGCCAACCCTCTTAGATAGTAGGCATAATCGACACTCTTGTGCAGTGGGTGAAGCTTGATGAAGCGATCAGCGGCGGCGATGGCTGCATCGGGCTCTTCAGCTTTGTAGTGAATATAGGCGGTCTCAAGCTGGGCCTGTTGCGCGTAGTGCCCATAAGGGAAGCGCGCTTCAAGTTTAGAGAAGTAGTCGATAGCACTTTCAAAGTCACCAATTTTTATCGCCTCTTGAGCCTGCTGATAAAACTGCCGTGCATTCCAGTCGGCCGTTTCATCTGTTTCAATCGAGGCGCAACCAAAGGTGCTAGCGATGACCAGAGAGAGTAAAATAGCTTTTAGATTTCTGATGTATTTTTGCATCGGAAGATTATAACCCACAACCCAATTAAAGATAACGATCAGACCATGGCAACCGAACAGTTTACCGAGATTGTACCTCCCGAATACTCCGGTCAACGCATGGATCAGATCCTTGCGGCAGTTTTTCCCGACTTTTCACGCTCACGAATTCAGCGCTGGATCAAAGATGGTCAGGTTAGCGTTAATGGAGTCCCCGAAACCAAGGCAAGGATAAAACTGGTCGGAGGAGAGGAGCTGACGCTGAATGCGCAGATGGAGGCCGAGGGAGAGTGGAAGCCTGAACCGATAGAGCTAAAAATTGTCTATGAAGATGATGATCTGCTGGTGATCGATAAGCCGGTTGGCCTAGTGGTTCATCCGGCAGCTGGAAATCCAGATGGCACCCTGCTCAATGGTTTGCTTCACCATGAGTCTAAACTGATCGAAATCCCGCGTGCAGGAATTGTCCATCGTCTCGATAAGGGGACCAGTGGATTGATGGTGGTCGCCAAAAGTTTAAAGGCGCAGACCTCACTGGTCGAACAGCTGCAGGAGCGTACGGTAAAACGTGAATATGAGGCGGTTGTGATGGGGGTTCTAACCGGTGGCGGCAGTGTAGATGAGCCGCTTGGGCGTCACCCCGTCGATCGAAAGCGGATGGCGGTTGTTCGAAATGGGAGTGGCAAGCATGCTGTGACCCATTATCGGGTGATCAAGCGCTACCGCTCCTACACCCATGTCAGAGTTCAGCTGGAGACAGGGCGCACCCATCAGATTCGTGTCCATATGGCCCATATTCGCCATCCATTGGTAGGCGATACGGTCTATTCGGGGCGTCTGCAGCTACCAAAGGGCGCTAGCGAAGATCTGATTACAATCCTGCGAAGCTACCGTCACCAGGCGCTACATGCAGTGCAGCTGGGATTGATACATCCTGTCACTGGAGAGGATATGTTGTGGCAGTCAGAGCTGCCCGAAGATATGCGGGAGCTCCTTACGGCGCTTGATCAAGATGCCTCGCAGGATTGATTCTGACGGTTTGACCTATGAGCTCGAGATTCATCACACCCGACTGGCCAGCACCGGCCAATATCAAAGCGGTGATGACCACCCGCGATGGAGGTGTCAGTGCGCCCCCCTTTGACTCACTCAACTTGGGAGATCATGTGGGTGATCTGCCGGAGGCTGTTGCACAAAACCGCAAGATCATCTCCGAGCTGTTAGATCTACCAGCTCAACCCAAGTGGCTCAATCAGACCCACAGTACGATTGCTGTAGGTCCGACAGATTCTGAGTGTGATGGGGATGCCAGTTTTTCAGACATTGCCGGTACGGTGTGCACAGTCATGACCGCTGACTGTCTGCCGCTACTGGTCTGTCATCAAGATGGGTCAGAGATCGCTGCAATTCATGCCGGTTGGCGTGGACTCTCTGCAGGTGTGATTGAGACAACCATCAGTCAAATGCGCTCTAAACCAGATGAGCTGATGGTCTGGCTCGGTGTGGCGATTGGCCCTGACCACTTTGAGGTGGGTGATGAGGTGCGTCAGCAGTTTTTGGCAGATGATGTCCAGGCCGATGAGGCGTTCAGGCCATCTAAAAGAGAAGGGCGCTGGATTGCTGATATTTACAGGTTAGCTCGAATCCGGTTGAAACGTTTAGGGGTTTGCGCCATTTATGGCGGTGGTCTCTGTAGTTACACCGATTCAGAGCGCTTCTTCTCCTATCGGCGTGATGGTGTTTGTGGCCGAATGGCGTCGTTGATCTGGATGGAATAGCGCCCCATTTAGGCTATGATGCACAGCTCTCGCGGATGCATCGCTTACATTAATTAAGGAAAACCATGTCACTGTTAAACTACATCATCATCTTTACCCTGCTGGGTGGTGTTTTAAGCGTAGTTCTCGCCTCGCTATTTCTAGTGCTGCCTTCGCAGTGGCGAAAAAATGCGATGCCGCACATGGTCAGTTTTGCCACCGGTGCACTACTTGGTACCGCTTTTCTTGCACTTCTGCCGCATGCTCTGACCGATGGTGGTGTCGATCCCCATGAGATCTTTATTGCGGTTTTGTCGGGATTGTTGCTCTTTTTCCTGATGGAGAAGCTGGTGATTTGGCGTCACTGTCACTCTACCCACTGTGATACCCATACCGATTATGAAGGTGGTCATACCGGCAGCATGGTTCTGATAGGTGACGGTCTGCATAACTTTGTCGATGGGGTGCTGATTGCTGCAGCATTTCTAACCGATGAGCATCTCGGTATTGTTACTGCTGTGGCTGTGGCCGCCCATGAAATTCCACAGGAGATCGGTGACTTCTCGGTACTACTGCATAGCGGCTTCAGTCGTGGCAAGGCGCTGCTGTTTAATGTATTAGCCAGTTTGACA
>JAPHSO010000220.1 GCA_026193675.1 Gammaproteobacteria bacterium
CAGCTATTTCAGGATAATCGCTTTAGCGGTGCCGACCGCCAGATTGATGCCAACCAGGTCTCACTGGCTGTCAGTAGCCGCTTCATTGAAAGCAGTAGCGGGATTGAACGGCTGCGCCTGAGTGCCGGTAAAATCTTGACACTAGCTGACCCTCAAGTCGATCTCGGCACCTCATGGAGTGGTAGCAACTACGAAAACCTGATCGCTGAGATTGCATTCAGACCCCATAGTGAATGGCTGCTCAACCATAACCAGCAATTTACCCCCAAGGGTGAGAGCACTTTACGCACCACCACAGTTAGCCACACCAGTAGCCAATATGGTCGAGCCACCCTCAGCTACCGCAAAGATGACTCCACCAATCTGTTACAAAGCGACCTCAATGCCAATCTCAAGTTGAACCATCGCTGGCATCTTATCGGCCGCAGACTGCACGACATCAACCAGCAACAGACCCTTGATGCCATCCTCGGTTTTGAATATGAAAGCTGCTGCTGGATAGGACGTCTGGTCACCCGTAATGAATGGAAGAGCGATACCATGAAGCTGGAGCGCAGCTACCTCTTTAATATCGAGCTTAAAGGGCTGGGTAGAGTGGGACAGGATATCGAATCGATACTGGGAAGTGGTATCATTGCGCCCTGAATTTTTGAATCGCTCATAACTTAACCCATGCACAAAATACTGCTCTCTCTAGCTCTGCTGCTTACAGCTTCGATACAATCTGCCCAGGCGGCTGTAGAGGATCTCGATCGCATCGTTGCCGTCGTCAACGAAGATGTCATCACCCTGAGTGAACTTGATCGCCGCACGGATCAGATCATTCAGCAACTCAAAGAGAGTGGCACACCGGTACCTCAGCGCAATCAGCTACAGAAACAGCTGTTAGAGCGGATGATTAGCGAAACGATTCAATTAGAGCTGGCAAAAAAAAGTAGCGTCTCTCTCAGTGAAGAGGAGCTAAATCAGGTTGTCACCAAGCTGGCTCAGGACAACAATCTGACACTACTACAATTCCGTCAGGCTCTGATCAATCAGGGAACCGACTACGAAGAGTTTCGTGAACAGGTGCGCCGTGAGGTTATTATCAACCGCCTGAAGGTCAAACAGGTCGATAACCGGGTCAGAGTTTCAAAAGGTGAAGTGGACAATTTTCTGAAGCAGAGCTCATCAATCGACAAAAACAGAGAGTACAACCTGCTACATATCCTTATCGCACTTCCTGAGGCGGCAACACCTGAATTGACGCAACAGAAGCGGCAACAGGCCGAATCGATTCTGCAACAGCTTAGTGACGGTGCCGACTTTAAGAAAATTGCGGTCAGCTTCTCTGATGGACAGCAGGCACTAAAAGGGGGGGATCTCGGCTGGCGAAAAGCAGACTACCTTCCCTCACTATTTAGTGATGAGGTTCTCAAGATGGAGCGCGGAGCGATCTCCCCCATTCTACGGAGCAGTAGTGGCTTTCATATTCTGAAGCTTGCCGATATTCGTGGAGACAAACAGCTTATTCATCAAGTGAATGCCCGTCATATCCTGCTAAGTAGCAAAAGTGGAAAAAATGATAGTGAGCTGAAAGATCGTCTCAACACGCTACTTGAGCGTATCAAACACGGTGAAGATTTTTCGGCACTAGCCCGTGCGAACTCTGATGATCGTGGCTCTGCCGCCAATGGTGGTGAGTTGGGTTGGGCCGATCCAAATAGCTATGTATCAAGTTTTAAAGAGATGCTCGCCTCATTAAAAGAAAATGAGATAAGTGAACCATTCAAGAGTGATTTTGGCTGGCACATTGTGCAACTGCTTGGAAGACGCGATCACGATAACAGTCAGGAGGTTCTCTATAACAAGGCCTATAAAGCGCTGACCCAACGCAAAATCGATGAAGAGCAACAGAGCTGGTCACGAAGAATTCGTGATGAGGCATATGTGGATATCCGTCTCTAGTCCCCTCTAGCAATGTTTGCATTTACCCCAGGAGAACCCGCCGGGATCGGCCCCGATTTAGCGATCATGATCGCTCAGCGGCCGGAGAGTCATAAGCTGGTTGCCTTCACAGATCCTGAGCTTCTGCTACAGCGATCCGAACAGCTCAAACTACCCATCTCAATTCTGGATGCCGACTCCACAGCCCCATTTAGCCCAGGAACTCTGCGTGTCAGACCGGTCAAACTTGCCACAAAGGCAGAACCGGGGCGACTCAATCCACTCAATGGCCAATTTGTACTCAACACCATTAGCACGGCAGTTGAAGAGACTATGGCAGGAAGATATAGCGCTCTGATAACTGGACCGATTCATAAAGGCATTATCAACCAGGCCGGCACCCCCTTTAGTGGCCATACCGAATTTCTGGCTGAGTTATCCGACACCCAACGAGTCGTGATGATGCTCACCACCCCTATCAAATCGGCCAAAGTGCCTGAACTGCGTGTCGCTCTGGCAACCACCCACCTCCCACTTCGAGATGTGGCCGACGCGATAACCGAAGAGCTGCTGATCGAGGTGCTTGAGATCCTTCACCACAGCCTGCAACAACAATATGGTATCAAGCAGCCCACCATCACCATCTGCGGTCTCAACCCCCATGCCGGTGAAGATGGACATCTCGGCAGTGAAGAGCTGACCATCATTGAGCCCGCAATTGCCAGGTGTCGTACAAAAGGGATGAAAATCCTGGGCCCCATCCCAGCAGATACCGCTTTTACCGGAAGACAGATCGATAAAAGCGATGCCATTCTTGCGATGTATCACGATCAGGGGCTGCCTGTTCTCAAACACCTTGGATTTGGCCGTGCCGTGAATCTAACATTGGGGCTCCCCTTTGTCAGAACCTCTGTAGACCATGGCACTGCTCTAGATCTCGCCGGAACAGGAGAATGTGATTTGAGTAGCCTGCTTCATGCGATAAATAGTGCATCACTGCTTACCCAATCCAGCTAGTACGTCCTACCACCAAAGAGGTAGATTTCCTCGACTTCATCACACAAATTCTTATAAGAAATCCCCTACTATTTCATTTTCATGAGACATCGGTTAGCCTATAGAATCGAGTGCACTCAAATAAAATTGTCATAATAAGCACCGAATTAAACCAATCAAGATTGGGGAGCGTTATAAATTATGGATAAAACCTTTGTAATGAGGAAAGGTCTGTTACACACAGTCCTACTAGTCACAGTTATAATTTTTGGCAGTAGTTTTAGCACCAATGCATTAGCCAAACGTAGTCCAGAAGAGGTCTTTAAATATCAGAAGCATATGGCCCAGGCCGGCTATCCTTCTGCTATCTATAAACTGGCGGTCATGTATCAAAATGGATACGGCACCCCAAGAGATCTAAAGCAGGCCCTCAAACTCTATAAAGATGCTGCATCCCTGGGCAACAAGAAGGCTGAATCACGAATTTCCGAAGTAGAGATCATGATCGAGTCAGGTGATTTTGGCTCTAATCAGAAGAGTGCCAAGCAGAAAGCTTTGGAAGAGGAGCAGGCCAGAATCGAGGCTGAAAAAGAGAAGCTACGTCAGGAACGACAGGCTCTCAGCAAGGCTCAAAGGGACATCAATGCCGCTCGACTCGAAGAGCAGCGTAGACAGAGACAACAGGAACTTGCCAAGAAACGGGCAGAGCAGCAACGCATCAGTGATGAGCGCCGCAAACTCAATGAAGAGATGGCCAAATTACGTAAAGAGCGCATTGATCTTGCTAGAGAGCAGAAGGCACTTGCAGCTGCGAAAGAGTTAGAGGCTGAAGAGGAGATGCGGGCCCTGGAAGAGGCGACCATTATGTTGATGGATGAAGAGGGACTGAACGCTGAAGAGAGAGCCACCATCGAGCTAATGACTCAATAGTAACAAGCTGTTTGGCTATCAACAGTTCATCTGTCTGAAACCTAATCCATTGAGATGTATTATGTTTCAGACAGAGTTCTCACCTAACATTCTTAGACTCAATTAACGATAAAACCTAAATTAAATCGAAAAAAAACCCATCTATTTATTCCTGACAACCTTAAGCTCTTTTAACATTTTCACCCCTTTTTTCCGCTGGACTGACAGAATATTCATCTCTTTTTGAAGGCGCTTTAGGCGCTTTTCATCATCCTCTTTTTTCAGCTTGTCCTTCAGCGCATTCTCCTTTTTCTTGAGTTTCTTTAGAATCTTTTTTATTGAATCGTACTTTGCGATCTGCGCCCGTCGCTCAATACCCAAATATTTCTTCAAAACATCCAATAGCTCATTTGACTTCATCAGTTTTTCTCATTGTCATATTTATTCAAAACCTCTTTCAGCTCATCTTCATCCAGAGCTACGCTACTTTCAGCAGCCTTCTCATCGGGGTCAAATGAGGCAAATAGAACCTCCCCCATGTGAATCAGATTTCCGCATATATCCTGACAGTAGGTACTATCGTTCATTAGCGAAATAGCCATCTCAGCGCTGATACGATTTTCCCGAATCAGGCTGTCCAGCACACCCGTTTCAATAATATCTCTCTCGCCAATCTCCAGTTTAAGCTGGTCCAGTGACAGGATTGTGACAGAATCGTCATCACCTCTCTGTAAGAGTTCCAACTCCCGCAGTACATGAGCGATCTGCATACGTATCTTGTTATATTCCTCACGAATATGGATATTACCTGAGACCATGTAAACCGACAGATTCTTCTGCAGATGCTTCGTGCCCTTGATCGCCTCAACAATATCACGTCCAACATTTCTTATTGTAAGGAGCTGTTCGCTCTGCTCTGGGGCCATTGAACTCTGGGCGTGACTGATAAATTTGACGATAGCACCGTAGATCACCTTGATGCGTCTCTGGTATAGATCATCAATATCATCCTGCACCATCACCCTGCTGGAGTTTGTAATGACACTCTCCAGCTCCTGCTCAGAAAAGAGTGTTGCCCTCTGCAGATTCAAGCTATGGGTAATCACATCAACCGCCCTATCATAAAGACGAGTGGTCTCCTTTCTCACCGCTTCGAGAGCAGCATCAGGAATCTCAGCAGATGCGTCAGATAGATAGCGCGGCTTTTCAAATTCAACTGCAGGTGAGGGGAGGATTCGCTCCAGAAATGTCACTAATTTTCCAATAAATGGAACCATCACCATAATACCCAGGATATTAAATATGGTATGAAAGACTGCCAGTTTCAGAGTGTAGTTGTTGTCTGCAATCCCGACCCCACTACTAAACCAATCCACAAGCAGGATAAGCTGATGGATCAATCCAATGGCAATGATACCGGTCACCAGATTAAATATGAGATGAGCTCCGGCCAACCGCTTTCCCTGCACATTAGAGCTCATGGCACCGATGATGGCGGTAATGGTGGTGCCCACATTAGAGCCAATGGCCAACGCCAGCGCATTGTCATAGGTGATCTGCTGTGCCGCCAGAGCCGTCAATACCAGTACCAGAGTGGCATGGCTCGATTGCATGATGACCGTTGCCAGAATCCCCACCAGAGCAAATACGAACAGTCCTGCATAGCCGGGAATCGCATACTCTGCCAGATCAAGGGTCTGTTTGAATGCATCGAATCCCTCTTTCATATAGTGGATCCCCAGAAACAGGAATCCCATCCCGGCGAGGATGTAGCCAAAGCCCTGCAGCGATCTCGATTTCTGGAAGATCAGCGCAACGCCAAACACCAACATCGGCATGGCGTAGGCAGAGAGCTTCACCTTTAGGCCAAAGCCGGCCACCAGCCAGGCGCCGGTAGTGGTTCCGAGATTGGCACCAAAGATGATGCCAATACCTGCAACCAGTGTAATCAGCTCTGCACTAAGAAACGAAATGGTGATCACCGACACCAGAGAACTGGACTGCATAAAGGTGGTGGTAATAACACCGAAGCTGATGCTCTTCCACAGTTTGTTGGTGGAGCGTCTTAATAGTCTCTCCAACATGCCACCGGTAAAAGCCTTGAAGCCCTCCTCCAGTGCCAGCATGCCAAACAGGAAAATCGCCACTCCGGCCGATATCTCCTTGAAATCTGGACTGATCCAGAAGCCATAAGCGAGAAACAGAAAGATAGTGGGTAGTAATATATTGCGTATCATATGTCCTTTCCGAATAGAGATTTATTCTTCAAGTTGAATCGAGTGGCTAGAAAATTGAGCTATAAAAGCCTTTTCTGTGCTCCACAGAAATAATTGCTCGCCCTATCTTAAAAATGTGAAGACAGGACGAGCTATATTGATGTCCGGCCAGATTAATTAAGGCAACATCATGCCGCGAATCGTGAAGTAGATAAGCGCAGCCATAAGACCAGAAACCGGCACTGTGATGACCCATGCAGCAGCGATCCTCAGCAGGGCTGAGCGCTTAACCAGTTCATGACGGTAGACGCTGCGCAGGGCTTTGCGCTCATGCTTGGTCAAATGCGCCTTGGCAGAACGCTGCTTAAGTTGACTTAACATGATCTCCTTATCTGCAATGGAGGCCTTTTTGAATTCATTCAAAAATGCCTCAACCTCTTCTGGATTATCATTCTCATGATGATGCTTAATCTCAACAACCATCTGCGCATAACTTGTTTTGATAAACTCACGCAAGAAGCCGACGCCAAATATGCCACCTACCGCAATATGGGTAGAGCTCACCGGTAGTCCCAGCTGCGAAGCGATAATCACCGTAATGGCGGCCGCCATGGCGATACAAAAAGCCCGCATCTTGTCCAGCTCAGTGATCTCACTTCCTACCGTACGGATCAACTTGGGTCCATAGAGCGCCAGTCCGATAGCAATACCGATAGCCCCCACCAACATGACCCACATCGGGATAGCGGCCTTGGTCGCCACACCGCCACTCATGATGGCATCATTAATGGCCGCCAGAGGTCCAACCGCGTTAGCGACATCATTGGCCCCATGAGCGAAACTGAGCAGTGCTGCAGCAAAGATCAGTGGAATAGTGAATAGCTCATTAATACTCTGTTTATCGTTGCTGAGACGATCAGCTAATCGACGGATAAGAGGACGCACGATGAGATAAATCGCAGCGGAAATCATCATTCCAATAAGGGCTGCAGTGACAAAGTCCACTTTCCATATCTTCTTAAGCCCCTTTAGGATCAGATAGGTGCTGAAGGCCCAGGCCATAAGGAAAATCAGAAATGGCACCATGCGCTTTGCGGAGGCGATCATGTCCGTCTTATAGGTGATGCTACGTTTAATAAAGTAGAGGAATCCGGCCGCAATCAGGCCGCCAAGAAGGGGCGAAATGATCCAGCTTGATGCAATCTTGCCCAGCTGACTCCAGTTGACGATATCCCAGCCACCTGCTGCGATACCGGCACCCAGTACACCACCCACAATAGAGTGGGTGGTGGAGACGGGCGCTCCCAGGGCGGTTGCCAGATTCAGCCATAAGGCCCCGGCCAGTAGTGCTGCCATCATCAGCCAGATAAAGGTGGCGCTATCGGCAATCATGGCCGGATCAATAATCCCCTTCTTGATGGTGCTCACCACATCTCCGCCAGCAACCAGAGCGCCTGAAGCCTCAAATATGGCTGCAATAATGATTGCGCCCGTTA
>JAPHSO010000382.1 GCA_026193675.1 Gammaproteobacteria bacterium
TAGTCTGTTCTCAAGGAGATCCATTAAGGAACAAGAGTTAGATATATGAATAGCATCAACCGTAGCGAACAGCGTTCAGGATTACACTATCTGGCGACACTAATATTTATCGGTATCTATGGCATTCAGGTCTGCCCGTTTATCGAGGGGCTGACGCCGGCGCAGTTGGCGACGCCACTAATTCTGATTGTTGGCTTTCAGTACATGCTGCATCTCATTCTGCGCAGGCGGATGGTTGATGGTGCTGCACTACAGCATCAGGTTAAGCGTACATTTCAGCTGGAATTCTCTCTCTACATCCTCTCTGGAATCATTTTAACGATCTCTAACAGTATCGTTTATGACTTCCCTGTTGAAAGTGGCCTGAAGATGATTCTAGGCTTTGCAACTCTGGGACTGTTTGCCGCTATCGACCTGGCGTTGGAGCATGAGCGTTCTCTTGTCGCCTATATCAAGGAGCAGGGGATAACTCTTCAGCCGAATGAAAACTATTTTCCACTGGTCGGAAAATTTTCGCTGCTAGCCGGAATCATCATCATCTTTATTATGGGGATATTCTTTCTGGTGGTGGTAAAGGATCTCGATTGGTTGATCCATGTAGGGGATACGATCCCCGCACAACAAGCGAAGGTCTCTATCCTTAAGGAGTTTATGTTTATCGGTGGAGTATTGTTGTTTTACGTGTTAACGGTCATCTTCTCCTACGCCCGAAATCTTAATCTCTTCTTTCACAATGAGAATAGTGTGCTTGCCAAAGCGACTGCCGGGGATCTCAATGGTTCGGTCACCGTCAGCAGTAATGATGAGTTCGGGGTGATGGCGCACCACACCAATGTGATGATCGGTACATTGCTGCAGCGCACTCAGGAGCTACAGTTAACTCAGGATGTGACCATTATGAGTCTCGCATCACTCGCGGAGACCCGTGACAATGAGACCGGTGCCCACATCCGGCGCACACAACGCTATGTAAAGGCGTTGGCTGAACATTTACGCAACCATCCCCGATTTAGTCATGAGCTCAATGATGAGACGATAGAGTTACTCTTTAAATCGGCACCACTGCACGACATCGGTAAAGTGGGGATCCCCGATCGAATTCTGCTCAAACCGGGCAGGCTCGACGCCGAGGAGTTTACGATTATGAAGACCCATGCAGAGCTGGGGGGAGAGGCACTGAAGGTGGCAGAGGCGGAGCTGGGTTCAACATCGTTCCTGAAATATGCACGGGAGATTGCCACCACCCATCATGAGAAGTGGAACGGCAAGGGTTATCCGAAAGGGCTAAAAGGGGATGATATTCCCATCTCTGGACGATTGATGGCGGTGGCTGATGTCTATGATGCGCTGATCAGTAAGCGGGTCTATAAAGAGGCATTCCCGCATGAAGAGGCGATGGATATTCTCAGAGAGGGCAGGGGCGAGCACTTTGATCCCGATATTCTTGATGCGCTGTTAGAGATTGAACCGCAGTTTGTACAAATTGCCGCAGAGTATGCCTACATGGATGTAGGTACTTAGCGTGAGCAGGAGCGGAAGCTGTGCCTACATGGATGTAGGTACTTAGCGTGAGCAGGAGCGGAAGCTGTGCTCACTTGCACGTAGGTTATTAATCACTACCACCGCAACCACTATCACGGGCAAAACGCCGCTTGAAATTGAGTGCTACATTGGCGGGGTCGATGAACAGTTTTTCTATCTGTTCTAATTTATTCATAGTGGACGATGTTTTATGGATTAGAAGATGGGAAATATTAACTTAAGGCCCACCAGAATAGTGACCACCTCAAAAACTCGCTTGATCGCCCTATTGCCGTGGGTGATGGCCAGATGAGCTCCCAGGTAACCACCAAATAGAGAGCCGAGTAGTAGGGCCGGTAGCCAGCTCCATTCGATGTTTCCCAGAATGCCGAGGGTGATTGCCCCTGTACCGTTCCAGAACATACCGACCAGAATCAGTGTATAGGCGACCGCCTGCTTGTAGTCGAGACCAAACCAGCGTACCAGCCAGAGAGTGACAAACAGCCCGGTGCCTGAGGTGAGTGAACCATTGAGGGCACCAATCAGAAACAGTACAACGCCACCAATGATAAGCGCTCCCCCCTCACGATTGCGTGACTCGCTCTGTTGGCCTAGCTCCTTCTGAAATCCTGAATAGATTCCTAAACCGATGGTGAGAATACCGAGAGCGATCTCAGCGATGCGTCCCGGCACATTGAGGATAATGCTGGCACCGATGATCACACCGGGAAGCCCTGTGGCGAGAATATATAGCACAAACCGACGTTCCAGTTTGCCACTTTTAATATGTCGCAGTGTTGCGCCTACACCGAGTGCGACCGAGGCCACTTTGTGAGTTGCCAGAGCGATGGAGAAGGGGAGTCCCAGAAAGATGAGGATTGGCAGTTGTAGCAATCCCGCCCCTCCACCGGCAAAGGCGGAGAAGGTGTTGGCGATCAGGGAGATGACAAACAGAAAGAGTTGCTGGGTGATATCCACAGTTGGGGAATGGCTCTCTCTGTCTGCTTAATAGAGTAGGGTGTTACCCGTTTACCAATTCTCACCTAACAGCTCAAAGTGAGCCTTGGGATGGAGACATGCAGGGCACATATCGGGTGCCTCTTCTGCCTCATGCAGGTAACCACAGTTGCGACAGCGCCAGACCACTTTCCCGTCACGCTTGAAGACTTTGCCCGCTTCAAGGTTGTCGGCCAGATCCCTGTAGCGTTTTCCGTGCTGCTTTTCGGCGATGGCGATCGCCTCAAACGCGACGGCAATTTCTGCAAAACCCTCTTCTCGGGCTGTCTTGGCAAATGCCGGATACATTTCGCTCCACTCATGCTCTTCACCGGCTGCCGCCTCTTTGAGGTTTTCTAAAGTGCTCTGTAGCTTTCCAGCAGGGAAGCTCTCAGTAATTTCAACATCGCCACCCTCCAGGAATTTGAAGAAGCGCTTGGCGTGCTCCTTCTCCTGATTGGCGGTCTCGCTGAAGATCTCAGAGATCTGTACCAGCCCCTCCTTTTTTGCAACACCCGCATAGTAGGTGTAACGATTGCGGGCCTGAGATTCACCGGCAAATGCGATGAGAAGATTCTTTTCAGTTTGTGTGCCTTTGATGCTTTGCGCCATATTCAACTCCGATAATTAATCTTCGATCTCTATCACTTCAAGACGGTTGCCATCGACTTCGGTCACTTCAACTTTTGCACCCTTGGGAAGGTCGGGGCCTGAGGCAATCCACAGGCTATCGTTAATGTTGATCTTCCCCTTACCGTCGACAATCGCTTCACTCAAACGGTGATGGGTACCGACCAGTTGGTTACCTTTTTTGTTGAGAGCTGGATTATCACTCTGTTGTGGGTGCCTTCTGAGGCGAGCACGCCAGAAGAGGACCGAGCCGACCGAGAAGAGTGAGAAGAGAAAGATCTGCCACTCCCAGGAGACGGGAACGATAGATACGATAAGCCCCATGGCAATCGCCGCAATACCGAGCCACATCACCATGGCTCCTGGAGCAACTAGCTCGATAATGATGAAGAGTACTCCGAGCGAGAGCCAGGTCCAGTGGTTCATATATTCGTTAAAGAATGCTTCCATTTTTGAGGTGATCCTCTACTGTTCTGCTTATAAAATTTAGGATTTAAGGTTCTTCACCAGTTCGGTGATACCGCCAATTGAGCCGACCACACCACTGGCATCAAGGGGCATCAGCACCAGTTTACTATTTTCCGACTTGCCGATCTCCAGTAGAGATTCGACATACTTCTGGGCCACAAAGTAATTAAGCGCCTGTGGGTCGCCATCCTGTACCGCTCTGGAGACCATCATGGTCGCTTTTGCCTCGGCCTCTGCCAGACGCTCACGTGCCTCGGCATCCTTAATCGCAGCCATTTGGCGACCCTCCGCCTCTAGAATGGCTGCCTGCTTGGAACCCTCTGCACGAACAATCTCAGCCTGGCGATCCCCTTCAGCCTTTAAAATTTCCGCCCGTTTTTGCCGCTCACTGGTTAACTGTAGCTGCATCGCTTCGACAATATCTCGTGGAGGGGTGATCTCTTTGAGCTCAACACGATTGACTTTAACGCCCCATGGCGCAGCAGCATCACCCACCACATCCTGAATCTTGGCGTTGATCTGATCACGATTAGAGAGGGTCTCATCCAGCTCCATGCTGCCGACCACCGCACGAATATTGGTCATGGCAATATTGATTAGTGCCACCTCCAGGCGAGCCACCTCATAGGTGGCCTTGGCGGCATCAAGCACCTGGTAAAAGATAATGCCATCGACTTGTACCATCGCATTATCTTTAGTGATCACCTCCTGTTGGGGAACATCACTGACGATCTCTTTCATATTCACCTTATTGCCGACAGAGTCGACCACCGGGATGATCCAGTGGAGGCCGGGGGTGAGAGAGCGGGTGAATTGGCCGAAACGTTCGACAGTCCATTCTGAACCCTGTGGCACCATCTTGGCACCCATGAAGAGTAGGCCGATTGCCAGCCCGAGAACCACTAATACAAATAATCCTGCTTCCATCTGAAATATCCCCTATATGTAAAACGCAATAAATACAGCAGGTTACAGATATTGTAACCGAAGCTGTTGTTACCGATATTGTAGATACATGTATTGACGCTAGAAAATAAAATAGCGCCCCTCATGTACTTTAGCTATTTATAGCACAAACAGCGATATATAGACGATATCGCTCTAAATGGATGGAATTGATGGTCATGGTATTAATTGAAACCTCGATTCCTATCCATGTTAAAGTGAGCTATCTACTATCTCCGCCAGCTTTGGCATCTTCCTTGCCCGATAGCGGGATACTCTATGGTCCTCTAAGGACGGATCACTTCCCCCCAAGATATCCACCACTTGATCAGACGTTGCACCGCTTCAGTTGAGCTGGAACGCAATGATTGGTTAGGTCGAATCTTCCATCATCCATTTGGAGCACAAAACATGAGTAAAGGACAAAAGAGTAATAAAGAGGGTAAAAAGAAGGCCCTATTGACCCCCAAAGAGAAGAAGGCTGCAAAGCAGTCTAAGAAGGTGGGTTCTAAAGGGTTGCTCAGTTAGCGCAAGTATTGATCAAGGTAACTCGGCTTGTAATAGAGCCGAAGTTTAATTGTTTGAGATTTACTGGGTGACAATCTAGTCAACTGAACGATGTAACCAGACCATGGGGTCTCGAGAATATGAGGCCGATTCACTTTGGTCACAACAATCATTCCGATACCGACAGAATCATCAAATTGTGTCATCACTTTTTGTACCCGCTCTGTTGGGTTCAAATCCTGAACAATCCAATCGTAGAGCTCTTTGGCAAGAATTTTTAGGACGACAATTTCGTCATCTCCGGTGCAGGCTATTGCCCCAATGGAACCGAAAAAAGGCCATAACCTGAATGGAATACATCACTGAATACACCCGATTTTTTACTGCACTCATTGTCATTATTGATCCCTTTGGGGCCATCCCAATCTTGTTAAGTCTTACCAGGGACTACACGATTGATGAACGCAGTAGGGCCATCACCATTGCAATGGTCACCGTTATGATCGTTTTATCATTATCGGCAATATTTGGTGAAACAATGTTATCTGTTCTCGGAGCCAGCCTCCCATCTTTTCGGGTGGGTGGTGGTATTGTTCTGCTATTGATGGCGCTTGCTATGTTACGTGCACAGCCGGATAAGTTACGGACCACATCAGCAGAAACGATAGCGGCCGACAGTCGTGAAAATATTGCAATAGTACCTATCGCGATTCCTCTGTTGGCAGGCCCCGGTTCGATCAGTACGGTCATTATTGAGATGCATCGTCCTGGCGCCGAATATCATCTAATTTGGGTGGTTGCTGTGATTATGCTGGTTGGAATAATACTCTGGGGTGTATTGCGCCTGGCAACGCCTATTGGTCGAATTCTTGGCCCTATCGGGCTGAATATCCTTAACCGCCTTTTCGGTCTTATTCTCACCGCCATTGCTATAGAGATTATGGCTAACGGTCTACGTGATCTTTTCCCGCTTCTTGCCGGTTGATTTTAAGGTGTTAGTCTACTTTCTATTGTCAAAATAGAGCGCTTCAAATGCAACTTTAGGGAGCGCTTTGGCAAACAGGAATCCCTGGAATATTTTGCATTGCTGGTTGGATAGAATCTGGAACTGCTCTTCTGTTTCAACACCCTCAGCAACAGTACTAAGTCTGAATGTTTTTGCCATATTTAAAATGGTCATAATCATCGCCTGTTCACTCTCATCCTGTCCTTGATACAGCTCGCTAACAAATGCGCGATCAATCTTGATTTCATCGATTGGGAGCTGTTTAAGATAGCTTAAAGAGGAGTAGCCGGTGCCGAAGTCATCCATTGAGAAGCGAATCCCCAGATCATGTAGTTCGTGCATGATGGCAACAACCTTGTTGATATCCTCAGCGACGATGGTCTCTGTCACCTCAAAAATCACCTTTTTAACTTGATCTGTCTTGAGGTAGCTGTGAATCAATCTTTTGATATCGTCGGTAAAATTGGAGTGCATGAACTGGCGCATGCTGATATTGATCGAGAACTGTTCAAGTTCGATGCCACGATCACACCAATTCCTGAACGTCTCAAAGGCAGACTCCAGGATATATTCACCCAATTCGATAATAAGGCCAGTCTGCTCGGCTATTGGAATGAAGTCGGCGGGTGAGACCTGACCCAAT
Source organism: Gammaproteobacteria bacterium (assembly GCA_026193675.1). Taxonomy (GTDB): domain Bacteria; phylum Pseudomonadota; class Gammaproteobacteria; order Thiohalomonadales; family Thiohalomonadaceae; genus JAOTST01. Next base: position 6,717 of record JAPHSO010000382.1, read on the forward strand.
TTTGAGTTATTCCAGCGAACCAGCGTCTCTGCACCAATAATTTTTTTGTCTTGATCAAATTGCGGCTGAAAGTGAAGCTCAATCTCCATCTTTTTTAGAGCGAAGTGGAGCAGGCGTTCAATCATCAGATGGCTTTCTACTCTGAGAGACATCTCCTCATTGAACTGGAATACGGCGTCACGTCCGGTGGCCTTCACCTCATACATTGCGATGTCAGCCTCTTTAATAAACTGATTGGCATTGGTACTGCGGGAGTCCATCAGGCTGATACCGATACTACAGCTGATATAGAGGTGGTGAAGATTGATGATGTAGCTCTGCTTTAGTGTTGCCAGCAGGTGTTCCGAAAGGGCGAGGGCTGCATCCTGACAGCGAGCCTGATTGTTGAATTTTGGTCCAATAACAATAAATTCATCTCCACCAAGGCGGGCCACGATGCTGTCTTGAGGAATATTTTGCGTCAATCTGAGAGAGATTTCGCGCAGTAGTTGATCTCCAACATCATGTCCAAGTGAATCGTTTACCGTCTTAAAGTGGTCGAGGTCAATCAACAGGAGGTATGAGTAGTGATTCTCCTCTTTAAGGGAGTTGATCCGCTGCTGCAGATAGTCGATAAAAAAGTGGCGGTTATAGAGTCCAGTTAGCAGATCATGATTAGCTTGATGGCTGGTATGTTGCAGTAGATTAAAACTGCTGTTGGCGGCGTAGTAGAGCACCCACATAAAAATTGTTGCGAAGATGGAGAGGATATAACCGTACCATTCGCCAATATTGTAGAAGTAGATGATCAGTGGCCCCATCAAAATAGCAATGATTGGGATGAAGAGTCGTTTGTCAGATATCAGTAGAGCTGAGGCGACTGTCGAGGCGCCTATCTGGGTAAAGATGGCGATATAGTGCAGCTTATAGGCATCCTCTGTGACGTAAAGGAGAAAGATCACAGTCCACAGCAAGAAGAAGATGTAGTAGAACCATGACAGCTCAAGATACCAGTTGGACTGCTCCTTCTCGCTCATCTCTTCAAAGCGGAACGCCCTGTAGATGCGATAGCCCCAGAGTGATGTGCAGAAGATCAATCCATACCAGATAATGGCTGCAGTCTGGATACCGTGAATCCAGCCGAGAAAGATATAACCGAGTCCCGGAAATAGTGACAGCGCCACGATGATCGGTATCTGTTTGTGCAGGAAGCTGTAGAAGCGCTTATCTTTCATTCTCAACCAAAGTACGTTGATCTGGCTCTATTTAATTCTTCTCAAATAGATATCAGCGCCCAGCTTACACTATATTTCAATGACTAGAAGAGCCCGTCGTCATCTGTCGAATCAGTAGTGGCAGTGCTGTGTGACTGTTTGCCAAGATCGAAGGTTGAGAACTGCTTCACCAGCTCTTCCGAGAGGCCGGCTAAGCGGGTGCCGGCATCGCTGTTGTAACGGGCCGCCTCTACCGTACCTTCGGTCATCTGATTGATACTCACCACATTACGATTCATCTCTTCAGCGACGGCACTCTGTTCGGTTGCTGCTGCGGCAATCTGTGAGTTCATGTTGTTAATCTGATTGACCGATGCGCTGATGGCATTGAGAGCAGACTCTGCCTGATTTGACTCCTCAATCGCATCGTAGGCCTGCTTACGCTCCTTGTTCATTACGTGTACCGCATTATTGATACCGGTGCGTAGCTCTTCGATAACAGTGTTAATCTCCTTGGTCGCATCCTGAGTTCTGCCGGCCAGCATACGTACCTCATCGGCTACAACCGCAAAACCGCGACCCTGTTCACCGGCACGAGCCGCCTCGATTGCTGCATTGAGTGCCAGCAGGTTGGTCTGATCGGCAATA
>JAPHSO010000063.1 GCA_026193675.1 Gammaproteobacteria bacterium
GAATGGAAGTGTCCTGTACACAACTACATCCCCAATTGGTTACAGCTGATTGACGAGGGTAATGTGACACGGGCTGTCGAGCTCTCACACCAGACCAACTCGTTGCCAGAGATTACCGGCCGGGTCTGCCCTCAGGATCGCCTCTGTGAAGGGGCTTGCACCCTGAATGATGGTCTTGGAGCGGTCACCATCGGTACTGTCGAACGTTATATTACCGATACCGCTTTTGCTGATGGTTGGAAGCCCGACCTGTCACAGGTACAACCTAGCGGCAAAAAGGTCGCTATCGTCGGAGCCGGTCCTGCCGGTCTGGCCGCTGCCGACATCCTTGTTCGCAATGGTGTTGAGGTGACGGTTTTTGATCGCCATCCTGAGATTGGTGGTCTGCTGTTCTTTGGTATTCCTGAATTCAAACTGGAAAAATCTGTTGTGACTCGTCGACGCGCCATCTTTGAGGAGATGGGTATTAAGTTTGAACTGGGTGTTGAGATTGGTAAAGACGACGAACAGGGAAGTTCTAGTGTCGCGGGCGCAGGAAGCGCAGGAGCGACCAAGCCAATGCAAGAGCTGATCGACGGTTTCGATTCGGTCTTCCTCGGTATGGGAACCTACAACTACATGAAGGCGCGTATTCCCGGTGAAGATCTTCCCGGTGTACACGCAGCACTCGATTTCTTGATCTCTAACGTGAACCACTGTCACGACTTTGAGAAGGATGCGGCAGACTATATCGATATGAAGGGCAAGCGTGTTGTGGTTCTTGGTGGTGGAGATACCGCAATGGACTGCAATCGTACATCGATTCGTCAGGAGGCCGCTTCGGTCACCTGCGCCTATCGTCGTGATGAGGCCAACATGCCCGGCTCTGTCAAAGAGGTGGTCAATGCCAAGGAGGAGGGGGTTCAATTCCTCTTCAATCGTCAGCAGGTAGAGATTGTGGGTGATGGTAAGGTCGAAGGGATTAAGTTGGTCACGACGGAGTTGGGTGAGCCCGATGAGCGTGGTCGCCGCAGTCCTGTGGTGGTAGAGGGGTCTGAAGAGATCGTTCCTGCAGATGCGGTGATTATCGCCTTCGGTTTCCAGCCCAGCCCTGCACCATGGTTTAGCGATATCGGTATTGAGACCGACGAGCGTGGTCGTGTCATTGCGCCTGAGGATGGCAAGTTCAAATTCCAGACCGCCAATGAGAAGGTTTTTGCCGGTGGTGATATGGTTCGTGGTTCTGACCTGGTGGTGACTGCTATCTGGGAAGGACGTCAGGCTGCTGAGGGGATTCTCGATTACCTAAATGTATAAGCGAGCGACCATCTAAATCATAATAGAGGGGGCAGTTCTGAGCGAGCTGGCCCCTTTATTGTTTATGAATAATGAAAATTGCGCTGTTGCGCATGGGAAGAATAATGAGTGAGTTGAAGAACGATCGTTTCCTGAAGGCCCTGCTACGAGAGCCTGTTGATGTTACCCCAGTCTGGATGATGCGCCAGGCCGGTCGTTATCTACCTGAGTACAAGGCGACCCGGGCCAAGGCCGGTAGCTTTATGAATCTCTGTATGAATCCTGAATTGGCCTGCGAGGTGACGATTCAGCCCCTTGAGCGTTTTCCGCTCGATGCGGCGATCCTCTTCTCTGATATTCTGACCATCCCCGATGCGATGGGGTTGCAGCTGCGATTTGCTGAGGGTGAAGGTCCAATCTTTGACAAGCCGGTGCGCACCGAGGCGGACGTAAATAATCTTTTTGTGCCCGATCCTGAAGGTGAGCTGAAATATGTGATGGATGCGGTAAGAACCATCCGTCGTGAACTCAATGGTCGTGTACCACTAATCGGGTTCTCCGGTAGTCCCTGGACGCTCGCAACCTATATGGTTGAGGGTGGTTCATCGAAAGAGTACTCCAAGGTGAAGGGGATGCTGTTTGATCGTCCTGACCTGATGCACAAGCTGCTCGATACTACTGCCAAGGCGGTGATCCAGTATCTCAATGCACAGATTGCTGCTGGAGCGCAGGCGGTACAGATCTTCGATACCTGGGGCGGTATGCTCACTCCTCGAGACTATAAAGAGTTTTCACTCAACTACATGCAGCAGATTATCGATGGTCTGACCCGTGAAGCGGATGGTCGTAAGGTGCCTGTCATCCTCTTTACCAAGGGTGGCGGTCAGTGGCTAGAGGCGATGGCCGATACTGGCGCAGATGCATTGGGGCTCGACTGGACCTGTGATATCGGCAAGGCGCGTGAGCGTGTTGGTGACCGTGTAGCACTGCAGGGCAATATGGATCCTACGGTGCTCTATGCCAATCCTGAACGTATCCGTGAAGAGGTCTCTACAATTCTGGAGAGCTACGGTCAGGGTTCAGGTCATGTCTTCAATCTGGGGCACGGTATTCATCAACACGTGAATCCAGAAAATGCCGGCGCTTTTGTTGATGCTGTGCATGAACTGAGCCCCAAATACCACACATCATAGAGCTATTGGATTTAGAGATAGCGCCCAAAATTTGAGGCTTGTGGCAGTTACTGATATAAGGAACAGATAAATTATAAGAGTCTTCAGTAATAGGGCTCATTAAAGACAGAACTCAGGGAGGGGGCATGTGAAACTGGGCATCGCATGCTTTATGTCAAATGCAGTTTGATTTCAGAAACTATAGCCTGCGGGCTCTTTCACTGTTCTTTGCAGTTATTGCAGGGATCCTGGTGCTCTCTATTGCCTGGCTCTCTCAGCAGTATTTGGTGAAAGAGAATCTCAGCAGCAGTGAAAATGTCCAGACGCGAAATACAATTCTGAGTCTTAATAGCGATACCAAGGATCTGCTATGGGAGGGCAAGGTTTCGCTTGATGGCTTTCTTCTAACCGCTGAACCACAATCTCATAACCGGGTTCTCCTCAATCTTTCTCTGGTTAAGATCCATCTTAAGAAGATGTTAGAGCTGACAGAGAGCAGCCGCCTGCGACATCACAGCCTGATCAATCAGACTTTGAGTCGACTCGACGAACTCAACGGCTCAATCAAGCAGTTGATGACCATTCGATCGACTGCCAATCAACAGTATCCGGCATTTGAGGTGATGAGCAAGGAGATGGAGCCGAGTAATGTTCTGTTCGCACAACTCTCATCCATGTTGATCGAAAATATTGATGTCGATTCAGGCCAGAGTGAAGTGACCTCCCTGGTTCATTCAGTCCGCTATAACTGGCTGTCGATGACCTCCTCATTTCGTCTTTATCTGAATATGCTCTTTGGGGCGATAAGTAGTGAAGCGCTACAGGGACGGGCTGAGAATGTTCTGCTCTATTATGAGCAGGTTATCAAGGATCTGACCGCTCTACGACAGATGGATGAGAGTGGTGATCTCGGTCTAATGGAGGAAAATATACCGGCCAGATTACTGGTCAGCGCCAACCAATGGATGACTGGTTTTGAGAAGGTGATCAATATTAGACAATCTGGAAAGTGGCGTAGTGACTATCCGTTGCTGGTCAATAACATTGAACCCAGCTTTATCGATATATGGCGCCAACTGGCTCTACTGGATGATCAGATTAATAACTCAGCAGTTGAGGATATGAACTCAATGTTCAGGGTGGCAAATAATATCTCTTTGATCCTCTGGGCCTCCGCCGTGCTGTTTTTTGCTGTGCTTCTAGTTGGACATCTCTACTTTAACCGGAGTGTATTGAGACCGATTTCTATCGTTGGTTATGCCCTCGAAAAAGAGGGTGAGAGTGTGGAGGGTGAGATAAAAATGACCAGCCCGATTAAGGAGATAAAACTGCTTATCGACTCATTTACCAAAATGCGTGATGAGGTGCGGGCCCGGCAAGAGGCGCTCATTTACCAGGCAGGTCATGATCCCCTGACAGGATTATCGAATCGTCATATCTTTAGACAGGAGATCGATAGAACACTACAGAGAGCGAAAGAGAATCATAGTTCATTTGCTGTACTCATTAAGGATCTCGATAGCTTTAAGGAGATCAATGATGCGCTGGGTCACCATGCCGGAGATGATATTCTTGTTCAGGTTACCGAGCGCTTGCTGAATTGTATGGGGGAGAACGACACCATTGCTCGTCTGGGGGGAGATGAATTTGCAATCATCCTGCCAGATGCCGGACGTGAAGAGGCGGCGTTGATGGCGACACAAATTAGCAATGTTCTGGACCATGATTTTCATTATCAGACCCATGCGCTCTCAGTCAGAGGGAGTATTGGCATAGCGATGTTCCCGGATGATAGTGAGAAGTCGACTAATCTGCTGCAATTTGCCGATGTGGCGATGTATAGCGCCAAGCGAAATAATCAGAATTTCAGCTTCTACAATCAGGATGATGATGAGAACAGCCTACAGAACCTGGAGTTATTGAGTGAGCTGCGACACGCTATTGAGCACAATGAGCTGCTGCTCCACTACCAGCCCAAGATGGAGATAGATAGTGGGACGGTTCTTGGGGTGGAGGCGTTATTGCGCTGGAATCATTCAATCAAGGGGATGATCGCACCGGGATTTTTGGTCGAGCTGGCAGAGCGTTCAGGAATTATTGGATTGCTGACACTATGGATTATTCGAGAGTCACTACGCCAGAGAAAGTGTTGGTTGGAGCGAGGCATCGATCTCTGTATTTCGGTCAATCTGTCGGTCTGGAATATTCAGGACAAAGATTTTGAGGGACAGATTAAAGCTATTATTGATGATATCGGTTGGGATGGTGAGGGCCTTATCTTTGAGATCACCGAGGGGGCGATGATGACCGATCCCGAGCGTGCACTAACAACTATGAATGCACTGACTGAGTTGGGGATACACTTCTCTGTCGATGATTATGGAACAGGATTTTCTTCTCTCGCCTATCTAAAACGATTGCCGGTAAATGAGATGAAGATTGATCAGTCATTTGTGATGGATATGTTATCCAATGATGCCGATCAAGTTATTGTTCGTTCAACCGTTGAGCTTGCCCATAATCTCGGTATGCGTGTAGTGGCAGAAGGGATCGAAGATGGGCAGACTCTGGAGCGATTAAAGAGTTACGGCTGTGATATTGGTCAGGGCTATTTTATCAAGCGACCTGCAACTGCTGCGGATCTTGAAAAGTGGTTGCAGGAACGGAACTAGACTCGCAGTCTATTTCAAGCCCATCGCCTGCCGAATGATATGACTCTTCAGGGGGCCGGCATGGTTGGCAATGTTAAGTCCAAGGTTGCGCACCGTTTTGAGTAGAGGCTGATCGTTACTAAAGAGACGTTTAAATCCATCCATCGCCGCCATCACGGCAACATTCTCACCTTTACGGCTTCGCTCATAGCGACGAAGTAGTGCATATTCACCCCAATCACCATTGCCGTTCCGTGCTTCGATAATCTGTGAAGAGAGTTCGCTCACATCATTAATCCCCAGATTGAGTCCCTGACCTGCAAGGGGATGGATCGCATGGGCAGCGTTACCAACCAGCACTACTCGCTCAGAGCAGTAGCGATTGGCGTGTTTGAGCTGCAATGGAAACAGACCCCGAGGGCCAACACTCTGCATCTCTCCAAGGGTGTCACCAAATGCCATATGCAATTCGGTTAGGAAATTGGCCTCATCTAGCCTGCTTAGCCTGTCGGCCTCGTCGGGCGATGTTGACCAGACGATTGAGCTCAACTCTTTCTGGTCGAGGGGTAGAAATGCGAGCGGACCCAATTTCATAAACTGCTGCCATGCGGTGAATTGGTGACTCTTTTCAGTCCTAACGGTGGCGACAATCGCACTCTGATCATAGAGCCAACCGGTAGTTGAGATACCAACCTGATCGCGCACCCACGAGTTTGCCCCGTCGGCCGCCACCAATAATTTTGCCGAGAGCCTGCTGCCATTGTCGAGCATTAACTCAACAAAACCATCATGCTGTTTCAGTTCACTGATCCTGGCGGGAGTGATTATCTCAATGCTTTCGAGCTCATCAATCCGATTAAGTAGCGCTTTATGGATGACACTATTTTCAACAATGTGGCCGAGGTTTGACTCACCGAGATCACTAGAATCGAAGTGGATAGAGCCACTACCGCCCTCATCCCACACCTGCATATGCTGGTATGGCGTAACGCGCATCTCTACCATCTTCTGCCAGGCGCCCACCTTCTCAAACATATTCTCTGTCGCCCGGGTTATTGCACTGACACGAATATCATACTCAGCTCGAGGCCACTCCAGTGGTGGGAGTTGGGGCTCAATGATAGCGATGCTCATTCCCTGTTGTCCGAGGGCTGCTGCCAAAGTCGCCCCGACCATTCCGCCACCAGAGATAATCAGATCATATTGTTTCATGGTTTCGTTCACTGCTCAGAGCCTGTCAGAGGAATCCCCGATGCAAGCTGACTCTGCTTTCCAGCGGTTCCCATCATCTGTTGGGCCAACAGATGGCGCA
>JAPHSO010000009.1 GCA_026193675.1 Gammaproteobacteria bacterium
ATCGATGGAGTACCCACAAACTGCAATTCGGGCACTCACGGAGGAGTCTCTACGACTATTAGAGAATTCTGCATATCTTGTGCTGGCACATGGCCTCAGGGTGCATCGCAAAGATCTGGAGTCTGAACAACATCTAAAAGAGATACTACAGAATTCAAAGAGCTTTTCGATCCGTATTGATATCGATCAGATCTATAACCAGAAGATTAAATCGATCTATAGCAAAATTCTTGAGTACGCTACTGAAATGCAGAGTAAATTCACGCTGGAAGAGCGTGATATTGAGACCATAAGAAATACGCTGGTTGCCGATCGTCTATTGATTCAGGTGGTTAAGCGCATGAAACCACTGCACAAAAATTTTGAGCACTATATGGATTCAAATAATGAATCGATTAAGAGAGAGTACAACGCGTTGCGTCACGGGATATTAAAGGTATTGCGTGAGATAAAGCGTATTGGACCTGCAGAGAACCTGCCAGAGCATCTGGAAAAGCTCCACAAGCAGCGTAATAAAGCTAAAAAACTCGATGTACTATTGAATGGTCATATTGATGAGCTTCTCAAAGAGGGGAGCATCAATCGAGAGATGGCATCGTCTCTCATCAATGACAGTTCAAATGCTTCACGTATCATTAAGAATCTGGTTGATATCGCCATCATTCTCTACAAGCCTGAAGATACATTGATTAGTAAAATTGATGAAAAGAATGCCCAGGAGTTTCCCGGCAGTATTAAGGTTGAAAGCTAAACCTCTATCTGGATCGGCTTAATATCAGTTTTGAAGAAAATACTGAGATTACAGCACTAGTTCCAAACGAGAGCAGCATTAGCGTGAGGATTCCAATAGGGGTTTTCAGGAAAAGGCTGTATTCATGCCTGGGATGATTCTCAACCATGTAGAAACATCCAATAAAAACGATAACGAAAAGTAGCAGCGGCGCTAAATCTGAAATACGGGTTTTAGATCTCATCTCTTCTATCATACCTCTCTCACTCCACACTCACAGTTTGATATTTTAATTATTATTGCCCACCGGTAATGGACATATATCTTTATTAATATAGACCAATTTTCTGTGTCGTAAATATATATCCTAATCTGATGACTCTGTAATCGATTTTGGCATCTCTTTTTTCACCTTCACGCCAAGTTCAACAAAATCCCCCGCCTGCTTAATTAGATTGCCCCGACCACCGGTTAGTTTATTCAGCGCCGAATCGTAACTACCCTGCACTGTGGTGAGTTGGGTACCAATCTTCTCGAAGTCTTCAATAAAGCCTCGCAACTTGTCATAAACAGCACTCGCCTTATCGGCAATCTTGATCGCATTCTGATTCTGGCGCTCATAACGCCAGATATTCTCAATGGTACGCAGGGTTGCCAGTAGTGTGGTTGGGGTGACCACAATGATCTTCTGCTCGAAGGCGTCAGAGAAGAGCTTCTCGTCACTCTGGAAGGCGGCAACAAATGCGGTCTCTATCGGCATAAACATCAGCACAAAATCGAGACTCCTCACCCCTTTTAGATCGGTATAGTCTTTACTACTAAGACCTTTGATGTGGTTACGTACTGAATTGACCAGTTCAGCCAGCGCCTTCTCCTGCTCTTTCTCATCTTCGGCTTCAACATAACGGTTGTAGTCGACCAGCGAAACCTTGGAGTCGACCACAATATCCTTGCCTTCAGGCAGGTGCACAATCACATCAGGGCGTAGTAGACGATTCTCTGAGTCACGATAGCTACCCTGGGTCTCATACTCGATACCTTTGCGCAGGCCTGACTGCTCCAACACCCGCTCCAGAACCAATTCGCCCCAGTTACCCTGCGTCTTTTTGTCCCCTTTCAGGGCTCGGGTCAGATTCCTCGCCTCACGATTCATATCCTGATTGAGCTGCTGTAGCTGCACCAGATGCTCTTTAAGACCGGCCCGCTCCTTCACATCATTGTGATGGATCTCATCGACCCGGCTACGGAAATCTTTCAGCTGCTCACGCACCGGCTTGAGGATCTCATCCATTCCCTTGCGGTTGTTTTCGTCAAAGCGCTTGCCCTTTTCATCGATCACTCGATTGGCGATATTCTCAAACTCAGAGACCATCTTCTTGCGTGCCTCGTCGAGATCTTTGAGCTGTTGCTGATGGTGTTCCCGCTCCGACTCTATCCTGGTGGTCAACTGAGTATTGCTCAATTGCAGTTCGTTTAACTGCTGCTGTAGCTGCTGCAACTCAGCCTCTTTGTCATTGAGCTGCGACTCCAGTTTGGGGATCTGTTCGCTACGCGTTTCAAGCCGCGCCATCTCATTTTTTAGTAGCAGCTCACGCTCGCCACTTTTGGTACGCATCCAAAGTATGGTCACCACTACAGTGATCACAGCGGCAGCAGCAGCTATCAGTATCCCAACTAAATCCAACACGCTCTCCAATAATTCATTTGATCATCACTATTTATCATTATAACGATGCCAGCCATAATCTGAATCTCAATCCTAACTCAGATGAGTAGCCCCGTGTGACATAACTGATATCCCCCTCACGATTGAGCACAAAGGTGACCGGAACTGAGCTGACCCCAAACTGAGATGATATCTCCCCACTGTCATCATTAAGAACCGGGTAATTCACCCCCTTCTGCTGTAGAAACTGTTTGATCTCTTCATCACTGCCCGACTGCAGTGCAACTGTCATCATCTTGTAGTCTCGGTTTAGAGAATCGATGGTCCCATGTTCCAGATTACAGACTGGACACCATGTACCCCAGAAGTGAAGCAGAGAGACCTCTCCCTTCATTCCGCTAATCGAGAAAGGATGGCCTGAAATGGTATGTCTCTCTAAAGGGGGCGGGGTGCCATGGGCACTGTTGCGGGTTAGCCATGCATCGACCATCACGACGATAATCAGTAGCAGTATAATATCGACACCAATTGAGATGGCTCTCTTTAGCATGGGCCGCTTTGGTGGAGTTTTGGATTCAATTTCAGAAGACATACTAATGGTGAGTTATCTTATCTGCTTGGCAATATCTGCCCAGCGCTTCTCTAGACGCTTGACCGATACCGTCTGCACGGTCCCAAGCTGCTGGGCATAAAGTGAAATTCGCAGCTCCTGCAGCAATCCCCCAAATTCAATCACCAGACGATGGCGTAGCTGCTCTTCATTAAGCTTAAGTAGATTATCTTGCAGACGGTTAACCGCAAACATCTGCTCACGATCTTTGGTCGGGTTTTGTAATGATTTATCCAACCGCTGCCTGATGGCTTCCGTATAGAGCCCGATACGAACCAGCCACTGTGGCGCCATTTTGCTGACGAAATGGGGAGTGATCAGCTGCTCAAGATTTGCCTTAATGTCTGCCACATTTGCAATGAGCTCAGGTGGAAACGGCTTTTTAAACCGTTTATTTAGATCCCGATGGATCTCCAGGGCGTCACTGACCGCATGGGTCACAGCCTCACCCACCTCAAACAGCAGTGGACTGATCACCTTTGCCAACGCTTCCAACTCACTCTGATCCTTGGGCAGTGGCTGTTCATGACCAACCGCTCTATCCATACAGAGCTCAACAATCGCATCTAGCAGCTCCTGCTTGATCTCATCACAACGGCCCATCGGGGCATATTGCAGACAGATCTTCTCGAAGATTGGCAGATCCTTAACCAGTCTCTTCAGACGTTTATGCATAGAGAGATTGAGCAGGCGAATCACACCACGTCGATGTTCAAAACTGGCCTGCTCCTCTTTTTCGAAAAGCTGTACCGATACAGAGCCCACCTTATCAACCAACGCTGGGTAGGTTGTAAAGGTGAGACCGCTCTGTTGTAGCTCATACTCCTGGGGAAGCTCACCAAAGTCCCATTGGGTGATCCCATCACGACTGATGTCATCTGTTTTACTTTGAGTCAGTGACTTTATCGATTCACGGACCTGACTGGAGAATTGCTGCTGTAACTCAGCTAATCCCTTGCCTTGCGCCACCGATCGGCCCGACTCATCGACCACTGAGAAGTTAAAGCGCAGATGATCAGAAAGTTGTTGTGGCTGCCACTTTTCTCTTTCAACGGTGATACCGGTAATCTTTTTAAGCTGTTCACTCAGCGTAGTGAGTAGATCACCTCTACGCTGCTCAATTCGAGCCATCACTGCATCGGCAAAATTGGTGGCCGGTACAAAGTTCTTGCGCAACGATTTGGGTAGACTCTTAATCAGTGCAACAATCTTCTCATGTAGCATTGAGGGGATAAGCCACTCAAACACCTCAGGGGCAAGACCACCCAACACAGCAACAGGGATCTCCGCCGAAATACAGTCCGCATGGTGGCTCGGGTCAAAATGATATTTTAGCGGCAGGCGCAAACCATCAATGTTGATGTGGTCCGGATAATCATGCTGGTCAAGCTCAGGCTCTTCACGCTGAATATCCTCGCGACTTAGATAGAGCAGCCTAGGCTCAGTCTGTTCAGCGCTCTTGCGCCACTTGTCGAAAGTTGCCCCGCTATAAATCCCTTCCGGAATACGCTCATCATAAAATTGAAAGATCTCTTCATCATCAACCAGGATGTCACGTCGACGCGATTTCGCTTCAATCTGCTCCACCTCTTGCAGCAGTTTTCGATTCTCATGAAAAAATGGCGCATGGGTCTGATAGTCACCATCGACCAGTGCATGACGAATAAACAGCTCTCGCGACAATTTCGGATCAATCGGTCCGTAGTTCACTGCCCGTTTCGCAACAATCACCAGTCCATTGAGTGTCACCTGCTCATAGGCTGAGACCTGTGCCGGCTTTTTGGCCCAATGGGCTTCAAAGTAGTGGGACTTGGTCAGATGTTTAGCAATCGGCTCAATCCACTTCGCCTCAACTTTGGCAACGGTACGTGCAAACAGACGTGAGGTCTCAACCATCTCGGCTGCGAGAATCCACTGCGGCTGTTTTTTAGCCAGACCTGAGCCGGGAAAGATATCGAGTTTATTGTTATGTTGCCCCAGATACTTGGGCTGGTTTCTGCGCTGACCGCTCTTTGCTTTAGTTATCGGCTTTCCCGTCTGACTCTTATCATTGATATCATCCTTGCGAGAGATGTAGCTGATGAGCCCAGTCATTAACGCTTGGTGAATCGTATTGTAGTCAGCTGTCCCCTCACCCAGTTTGAAGTTGAGATCTTTGATCACCGTCTTCATCTGCCGATAGAGTTCAGACCATTCACGTAGCCGCATAAAGGAGAGGAAGGAGCGTTTGCACCATTTTCTGAACCGGTTTTGACTCAGTTCATGGCGCTGTTCTGTGGTTAGATTCCACAAATTGATTAGCGTAATAAAATCGGAATCGCTATCGGCATAACTCTTATGAAATTGATCGGCCTGCTGCTGCTTCTCCAATGGACGTTCGCGCGGATCCTGTAGAGACAGGGCTGCCACGATAATCAGGATCTCATTGAGCGCACCCAACTCATTTGCCGCATCAACCATCCGTGCCAGCTTTGGATCGATCGGCATACGCGCCAGTCTCATTCCAATCTTACTCAATTGATAACCATCTTTGTTGCGCTTAAGCGCCTGCAGCTCATTGAGCAGATGGTAACCGTCGTTAATTAAGCGACGCTCAGGCGGATCGACAAAGGGGAAATCCTCAATCGCACCCAATCGCAACAGGCTCATCTGCAGGATGACACTGGCCAGATTGGTACGCTGAATCTCCGGTGTCGGGAATGGGTCGCGGGCCTCAAAATCCTCCTCACTGTAAAGGCGAATACAGATGCCATCACTAACACGACCACAACGCCCTTTTCGCTGGTTGGCTGAGGCCTGCGAAATCGCCTCTATCGGCAAGCGTTGTACCTTGGTGCGATGGCTATAACGACTGATGCGAGCCGTACCGGTATCGATCACAAATTGAATTCCCGGTACAGTCAGTGATGTCTCGGCCACATTGGTCGCCAACACGATGCGACGGCCGGTGTGGCTTCTGAAGACCCGATCCTGCTCCTGGTTGGAGAGACGAGAATAGAGCGGCATGATCTCAGTATCCCTGAGATTGGATTTTTGCAGCAGTGATGTCGCCTCACGTATCTCTCGCTCCCCCGAGAGAAAGACCAGAATATCCCCCAACGGATCATCTCGCGTCAGCTCATGCACCGCATTAAGGATCATCTCCGGCTGCTCGGTGGCCTCTCGCTTTCCATC
>JAPHSO010000257.1 GCA_026193675.1 Gammaproteobacteria bacterium
TAAAAGTGAAATTAGCTGCGTACGAGTTTCAGCGATATGGACAGCTTGATGCTAAGGTTGATTTGATTAGTGCAGACACTGTGTCACAGCAGGATAAGAATACCCAACAAAGTATTAGCTACCGTGCTCAATTAGAGCTTGCGAATCAATTCCTGGAAAGAGGCGGGATAATATTCTCACTAAGACCTGGAATGATGGTTACAGCAGAAATAAAAGTGAATACCAGGTCGGTAATGGAATACCTACTCTCGCCGATTCAAAGAGCAGTATCGGAAGCTGGGACCGAGCGCTAAAAGAATTGTAGGACGGTAGAAATTATGCAAATGCCTCATAATTGTCCCAAACAGGAAATTTTTGGAGATTTTTAGAACGCTTTTATATTGCGTAAGTCATTGAAAAATATGGCGGAGAGGGTGGGATTCGAACCCACGGTACCTCGCGGTACAACGGTTTTCAAGACCGTCTCTTTCGGCCACTCAGACACCTCTCCGGATAGATTTTGAAGCCTATGTCATGTGCAAGAGAGCTAGACGGATAAACTTCGGCCCAGAGGTCTCCCCCTGAATTGCGACGCATAATATCGGAATATGTCTCAGAATTCTAGCCTCTAGGCCTGTTCAACAGCCATTATTCCTCAACATATTTGATTCTCCTGTGATTCAGCGGAATCAGTAGCTATACGCCGTTTAAACTTGTACAATAGCGCCGCTTTTTTGCTCCATTACGGTGTGAAAAAGTTGCAAATATGGCCGGGTAGCAAAGAGGTTATGCACTGGATTGCAAATCCATGTAGCTCGGTTCGATTCCGGGCCCGGCCTCCATATTTAAAAAGCGCTCATTTATGAGTGCTTTTTTTTTGTAACAACCTCATAAATGTAGTTGGGATTGCTGAAACTCTACATGGAGTGGGGTAGAATTCTTCCGCTACATGACCATCTGCCCGGATGGCGAAATTGGTAGACGCAAGGGACTTAAAATCCCTCGGTGGTAACACTGTGCCGGTTCGACCCCGGCTCCGGGCACCATTTAAAATCAAAGGCCTGTATCGTTCATGATATGGGCTTTTTTGTTTGTGTAGCATTACATCTATAAGACATCAGCGGATGAATTCTGATAGAGGCTATAACGCATAGAAGCTCAAATCATGAGCTGATAGAGTGGCCTTTATTATTTAACCGCATACAGAACGAAATAATTACGATGAAATACATTGAAGTTGTTGCCGATTCAGGTAGCTCAAACACAGTCCGGGCCATAGCTGAAAAGGCCAAGGCGGAGGATTTTCGGCTGGGTGTTGTGGGCGATGATGGGCTGCAGCAGATGCGAATGCTGGTCTCCGCAGATAAGCTGCAGTGGGTACTGGATGCCTTGCAAAACATCCTCGGCGCTCAACCTCTGGCAAGGATCATGGTTTTGGCTGTTGAGACCTCTCTACCCAGACTTGAGGAGGAGAAGCTGAAACAGAAGAATGCAGCAACGGCGTCACGTGAGGCGCTCTATGATGGTGTGGCGAAAAATGGCCAGCTAGATCGAAATTATCTCGTCCTCGTCTTGCTTTCGACTATTGTGGCTGCCATCGGCCTTATTGAGAATAATATCGCTGTGGTGATTGGTGCGATGGTGATTGCCCCGCTGTTAGGCCCCAACCTTGCGCTTAGTCTGGGGACTGCTTTGGGTGATATACCCTTGGTCCGAAGAGCTGCCGTAACACTTCTGTCGGGTATTTTTCTGGCCGTATCACTTTCGGTGCTGCTTGGACTATTTTGGGGATCTGAGCTTACCAGTCCTGAGCTACTCTCTCGTACTGATGCAGGGTGGGACTCAATAGCGTTGGCGCTGGCATCCGGTGCAGCGGCTGCGCTTTCTCTTTCGACCGGTTTGTCGAGTGTATTGGTAGGTGTAATGGTTGCGGTGGCACTACTGCCTCCTGCGGCAACTCTGGGTTTAATGCTCGGACATGGCAATATTGAGCTTGCTATCGGTGCAGGGCTGGTTCTTGCGGTAAATATCGTCTGTGTCAATTTGGCCAGTAAAATTGTATTTATTGCCAAGGGGATCAATCCACGAACCTGGCTGGAAAAAGAGAAGGCTAAACGGGCAATGCTTTTCTATGTTCTAGGATGGATTGTGACGTTAGCTGTTTTGATGCTTGCCATCTATGCTCGTCGTACACTGAATAGTTGATAGACTAGAGCTCGAAACCGTTGAGCTCTGAATAGGCAAGTGGCCCCGGTTCATCTTTAAGTAGATTCTCTAGTTTGAACTCTGGATCACTTTGAGTCTGTAGGTCACCTTCAGCCATCAGGCTGTGTTTCATACTGATAGCGCTGCCCAGAAAAAGGGTCTGTGCCGTTCCAGAAAGTTTTTGACCAGAACGCCATGAGCACTGGTCGGTCACCGCTTTAACAACTGTCTGAGGCATATGCCAGGCCTCAACAATTTTTACTGATAGCTGTTGAGACAACTCTTCTATCTTCTGCTTGAATGCATTAGAACGGGGTAAGTGGCTTAGGTCAGGAGCTGTACTTAAGGCCTTTAAAATAATATTCATTCCGGTGTTATGCACCAAACCTGCAAGGTAGGCATCGAAACCATTTTCACCTGAGTGGACCGCAATTGTGCGGCTAGCTACAGCTGATTTCAGGGAATGGTTCCAGATTCTTTTACAGCTCTGCTGCAGTGTCTGGTTTCCCCTGAACTGCATGATCGGTTTAAAGGCTACCGACATCACCACCTCGCGTACCCCCTTTTGTCCAAGGTGAACGACCACCTGTTCAAGATTTTCAGCCTCAACATTCAGGCGGTAGAAGGGGCTGTTGGCCACCTTGATGACGCCGGCTACCAGAACAGAGTCCTGGCTGATCACCTCAACGACACTCTGCCAGGATGCATCATCTGATCTGAGCAGTTTAAGAAGTTTTGGAATCAGATCGGGAAGTCGGGGTATCGCGTCGCTCAGTGAGTTGGGTGAGCGGACCATTGATTCGATTAAATCGATAAATGATTCCTCTTCTGTGCTGAGAGGTTCGTTAGTGAGTGACTCACTGCCTGCGATATAGTTGTAGTGTAGATCTTCCAGTAAAGATGATTCTCTCTCATGGATAGAGAGAGCAGGGGGAGGTCTCTCAGTCCAATCACTATTGGCCTGTTTGGCTTCGGAAGACGGCTCTAACGATCTCTTCAGCTGCTCCTTTTGACGTCGGAATAGAAAATTAAGCATGGTCTACCCCTCTCTCAGAGCAGATTGAAACTCGTCCGACTCTTCCAGCAGTGCTTTAATCCGCTTTAATTCTGACACTTTCTCTTCAAAACTCCATTTCAAATTACGCCTGTAGTATAAGTGAGGCGGTGGGAACTGTGGAAATCTTTTACTTCGATACTCGTAGCTTACAATTTCTATAAAAGAGACTATAAGTTATACAGGTGGGATTGAGTTATATGGTATCTATTCAGATGGTGCCTTTTATCAGCTGGGGAGGAAATTCTACGATCTCGGCCACGATGACTCGTAGATTGTATGGCTATTGATGTGAGTTTTTCTCGACTCTCTTCATAGGTCTGTAATAACTTTGTGTTTATCATCAGGTCTGGAGCTGTTTCAGTTAAATCGTGTGGAAAGGATTAGATGATTGTAATTGCTGGTGACATTGGTGGTACGAAAAGTTGGCTTGCACTTCTTAATGTTGAAGCTGGCCGCGAGTGCTCGGTTATCAATGAGGCGCGTTATCGTAGTACACGATTCGATAACCTGGATATATTAATAGAACAGTTTCTGCAAGATTCAGAAATGCCCGTTGATGAGCTGAAAGGTATGGTTCTGGCCATTCCTGGCCCCGTTCGAGATGGCTCCATTCAATTGACCAATCTCAACTGGAAACTCAGCGCAACTCAAATAAAGGAGCGCTTTTCTCTATCAGAGGTGACACTGGTCAATGATTTTCAGGCGGCAGCTTTGGGGACGCAAACCCTGGTGTCGGTTGACTATTCGAAACTGAATGACGCTCCTGAAGCTGACGGTTCAGGAAATGGTGTTCGTTTGGTGATAGGTGCGGGGACCGGCCTCGGAATGGCCTATCTATATAAAGAGGGGTTGGAATATGTCCCTGTGGCTACTGAGGGTGGCCATGTCGACTTTGCGCCAGTAGATGATAGAGAGATAGCCCTACTCAAATATCTTCAAGGTCGATATAGACGCGTATCTTACGAACGAATTCTGTCGGGTGATGGATTGGTTGCACTCTATCAATTTTGTGTTGGAAACTTAACCGATGAGTCGAGTGAAACCGCTGAGTGGATTAATCGTGAGGCGACAGATGGCGACAACTCTGCTGCGGTGGAGAGTCTGCAACTATTTGCCTCAATCTATGGTCGATTCGTCGGCAATATGGTTCTGGCATTTAGACCAGAAGATGGGGTCTACCTTACCGGTGGTGTGAGTGCCAAGGTGGGGCAGTGGCTCGATTCTTCTGAGTTTAAAGATGCTTATCTGGATAAAGGGCGTATGCTTGATATTGTGGCCCAAACGCCAGTTTATCTGGTGACTAATGAGAGACTTGGACTGCAGGGAGCGATCAAAATTGCTAGCAGTTTGTAATTATGTTGTAGGTAGGAGATAGCAGGTATGAGTGAAGAGCTAAAGAGTGATCATTTGAAGCTCAAAAAGTATTACGTTGAGACAAAAACGGCTACTGAGGTGGCGCGTAAGACATTAGTGCTCGTGCTGGCTGGTGGTGAGGGGTCTCGACTCATGGGGCTGACCAAGTGGCGCGCAAAACCGGCGGTACCTTTTGGTGGCAAATATCGCATTATCGACTTTGCGCTCTCCAACTGTATCAATTCAGGATTGCGCCGGATTGGTGTACTGACTCAATATAAATCGCATTCACTACTACGTCATCTACAGCGTGGCTGGAGTTTTCTACGGGCTGAAATTGGAGAGTTTGTAGAGGTGCTGCCTGCGCAGCAACGACGAACAAAAGAGTGGTATCTGGGAACCGCCGATGCGCTCTATCAGAATATCGATATTATGCATCGCCACTCTCCCGATTATGTGATGGTACTGGGTGGTGATCACATCTACACCATGGACTATTCAAAGATGATGATGGCCCACGTCAACTCTGGTGCCGATGTGACCGTAGGCTGCATAGAGGTTCCAAAGGAGGAGGCGACCGGGTTTGGCGTCATGTCGGTCGACAATGAACTGCATGTGACAGAGTTTACCGAGAAGCCGGAAGAGCCAGATACCATTCCAGGTAAGCCGGACAAATCTCTGGCATCGATGGGGATCTATGTTTTCTCAACACACTTTCTATATTCAGCGCTGATTGCAGATTCAGAAGATGAAAATTCATCCCATGATTTTGGTAAAGACATTATTCCCAACTCGATCCTTTATGCCAAGGTGGTCGCCTATCCCTTTATTGATAGTGATGGAAGTCCCCGCTATTGGCGTGATGTGGGCACAGTTGACTCTTTCTGGAAGGCCAATATGGAGCTTTGTGCCGTTGAGCCTGAGTTAAATCTCTATAATCGCGACTGGCCTGTCTGGACCTACCAAACCCAGCACCCCCCTGCAAAATTTATCTTCGATGATGATGGTCGACGTGGCCAGGCAATCGATTCAATGGTCTCCGGTGGCTGCATCATCTCGGGAGCCCTTGTTAAACGCTCAGTGCTCTTTTTTGCGACACGAGTAGAGAGTTTTAGTGTGGTTAAAGATAGTGTGCTCTTGCCTAAGGTGACGGTGAGTAAAAATTGTCGCATTAGCAATGCAATCATCGACAAAGGGACCTTTATTGCAGAGGGAACAGTTATTGGTGAAGATCCTGAAGAGGATGCAAGACGCTTTCATGTGACGCCAGAAGGGATTGTTCTGGTTACCCCCGATATGCTGGGGCAAAATCTCTTCATCGCCGGTGAGTTACACGAGAAGTAAAACAGTCTGTTTATGAAAAAAATTGAATCGAAATCGAAGATCAATCTCGTCCTGTGCTGGCATATGCACCAGCCCTATTATCGTGATGCCCTTGATGGTGAGTATGTGCTGCCCTGGGTCTATCTGCACGGTATTAAAGATTATGATGATATGGCGGCTCATTTTGAGCGTTATCCCAATATGCGGGCGGTGGTTAATTTTGCACCGGTGCTGCTGGAGCAGCTTGATGATTATGCAAACCAGATAGAGCAGTATCTGACCCAGGGTGTCACAATGCGAGATTCGATGCTTAATCTTCTGGCTGGCGCAATTCCTATTCCGGATGAGCAGGAGGCGCGTAAGCGGATCATCAGTGACTGCTCAAGGGCTCACGCTCCCCGGATGATCGATCCCTATCCTGTTTTCAAATCGCTTTCTGAACTCTATAGCTGTACCCATGATGAGGAGGATTGTGAATGTGATCTGATGATCAGTTATCTCTCTCCACAGTTCTTTTTAGACCTGCTCAGCTGGTATCACCTGGCCTGGATGAGTCACGCCCTGAAGCAGACACCTGCAATAAAACGCTTAATCAAACAGGGGGGCAATTTTAGTGATGCTGACCGGCGTGAGTTGTTGCAGATTATTGGTAAGTCAGTACAGGGAATTATTCCCCGTTTTCGCAAGCTGTCTGAGCAGGGACAGATAGAGATCTCGATGACCCCCTACGGACACCCGATTGTGCCGTTGCTGAACAGTTTTGAAAATATGTCTGAGGCACAGCCCGGAGATCCACTACCAATTCACTCTGAATATCCCAGTGGCCGCGAACGCTCAATGTGGCATTTGCAGCATGGTCTCAGGGTTTTTGAAAAATTCTTTGGTCATCAACCCAAAGGGGTTTGGCTCTCGGAAGGGGGCGTGAGTGGTGATGCAATTGAGTTGCTTGATGAACTGGGTATTGAGTGGACGGCAACGGGCGAGGCGGTATGGCATAACAGCTGTTGTAATGCGGAGCCGGGACAGTCCGATCTAGACAGTGAGTGCTGTGCACCAAGCTCATGTGGCTCTGATGACCCAGATCGACGCAAGGGGCTGTTTATGCCCTATCGCCTCAATAGCCATCAGACCAATCTCTTTTTCAGAGATGATGGACTATCTGATCTAATCGGTTTTGAGTATAGCAACTGGCATTCAGATGATGCGGTCGCCAATTTTGTTCACCATCTGCAGAATATTGGAGAATCACTGGGGGAGGATGCCAGCAAACATGTGGTCTCGGTCATTCTTGATGGAGAGAATGCCTGGGAGTACTACCCCAATAATGGACACTTCTTCCTCGACAATCTCTACAAGACGCTTTCGGAGAGTGATGCGATTGCGGTTAAAACCTTTACCGATATTCGCCAACAGAGTGGGCACCATACTGGCAAGTTAAGCTCAATCGTCCCGGGCAGCTGGGTCTACGGCTCATTCTCAACCTGGATCGGTTCAGAAGATAAGAACTATGCCTGGGATTTGCTGGTCCAGGCGAAACAGCAGTGGGATGAGGTGATCGCTAGCGGTAATCTCACTAAAGCGCAGATCGAAGCGGTGACTCGGCAGTTAGCAATCTGTGAAGGCTCCGACTGGTTTTGGTGGTTCGGTGACTACAATCCATCAGGTAGTGTCAGTGATTTTGATCGGCTCTACCGGCGCCAACTGATGGGGCTCTATCAGCTTATGGGGATTGATGCTCCTGAGATTCTTAACTCCCCTATCTCAGAAGGAGGGGGGGATGCGGAGAATAGTGGCACCATGCGTAGAAACAGCTAGCACGGATAGATATTGATA
>JAPHSO010000077.1 GCA_026193675.1 Gammaproteobacteria bacterium
ACCAAGACTGTCTCTATGGCTATCGCTGAGTCAGATGGTTTCTCACTGGCTGGTGGTGGTGACACTATCGCCGCAATCCAGAAATATGACCTCTATGACAAGGTCTCTTATATCTCTACTGCTGGTGGCGCTTTCCTTGAGTATCTTGAGGGTAAGACACTTCCTGCCGTAGCAATGCTGGAAGAGCGTGCAAAGTAAGCTGAGTCTATAATCTACTTCTAAGGAAGAGAGTTAAAACTAAATTTATATGCAAAGACGCACAAAAATTATCGCGACCCTAGGGCCTGCAACTGACGATCCGGTTATGCTGGATAAGATTATTGAGGAGGGTGTTGATGTTGTTCGCATCAACTTCTCCCACGGTACTTCAGAAGAGCATATGGACCGTGCCGAGAAGGTTCGTAATCGTGCACGTGCTCATGGTCGCCAAATAGGTGTTCTAGCTGACCTGCAGGGTCCGAAGATTCGTATTGAGAAGTTCAAGAACGGCAAGGTTGATTTGAATGAAGGAGATACCTTTATTCTTGATGCCGATCACCCAGAGAATGAGGGTGATGAAAAGCGTGTTGCTACTTCGTATAAAGCACTACCTGATGATGTTTCGCGTGGCGATACACTGATGCTTGATGATGGTCGTGTTGTTCTCTGGGTTGATAAGGTTCAGGGAACAGAGGTGATCTGTCGGGTTGTTGTTGGTGGCATCCTCTCTGATCGCAAGGGTATCAATCGTCAGGGTGGTGGGCTTTCAGCTCCGGCTCTGACTGAGAAAGACCGTGCCGATATCAGAACGGCAGCAGAGATGGAGGCAGATTATCTAGCCGTCTCTTTCCCGCGTACCGCTGATGATATTCACGAGGCGAGAGCTCTGTTACAGGCTGCCGGTGGTAAGGGCGGAATTATTGCCAAGATCGAACGGGCCGAGGCACTTGATGTTGTCGATGAGATTATCGAAGCTTCGGATGCCATCATGGTGGCGCGTGGCGATCTGGGGGTTGAGATTGGTGATGCCGCTCTTCCCCCTGTCCAAAAACACCTCATTCAGCGTGCCCGAATGCTTAATCGCGTCGTGATTACCGCAACTCAAATGATGGAGTCGATGATCGAAAATCAGATTCCGACTCGTGCAGAGGTGTTCGACGTGGCCAATGCCGTACTTGATGGAACTGATGCTATCATGCTTTCAGCGGAGACTGCTGCAGGTAAGTATCCGGATAAGGCTATCTCAGCAATGGATCGCGTCTGCATCGAGGCGGAGAAGCAGAATCTGGCCAAACGTTCAGATCATCGAATTAACACCGTATTTGACCATGTCGATGAGGCGATTGCGATGGCTGCCATGTATTCAGCTAATCACCTTCAGGTGAAGGCGATTGCATCATTGACTGAGTCGGGTTCAACACCATTGTGGATGTCTCGTATCAGTTCGGGTATTCCGATCTATTCGATGACTCGCCATGTTGCGACTCGTCGCAAGGTGACCCTCTATCGTGGTGTCTACCCTGTCAGTTTTGATTCAACTATGACGACTGACCAGGCACTTATTAACCGTGAAGCGGTTGATGAACTTCGTCGTCGTGGTGCGGTCAGAGATGGAGATTTAGTGATTATCACCAAGGGTGACCTGATGGGAATCAATGGCGGTACCAATGCGATGAAAATAGTTAAAGTGGGTGAGCTGGTCGAAAGTCCAGTCTTCTGCGAAAAGCCTTAATCCGGATATTTCACGGATTAACAAACCGATTAATTTTTTAAATTCAATATAGTAAGGAGTTCAATATGGCACTAGTATCATTACGCCAACTTCTGGATCATGCTGCTGAAAATGGCTACGGTCTACCGGCTTTTAACGTCAACAACATGGAGCAGGTTCATGCAATTATGCAGGCTGCTGATGCGGTTGATAGCCCAGTTATTCTTCAGGGATCTGCTGGTGCACGTGGATATGCAGGCGAACCGTTCCTACGTCACCTGATTCTAGCTGCAGTTGAGATGTATCCACATATTCCTGTTGTTATGCATCAGGATCATGGTTCATCACCTGCTGTTAATCTTCGTTCAATTCAGTCTGGTTTCTCATCAGTCATGATGGATGGATCATTGATGGAAGATGCAAAGACTCCTTCATCGTACGAGTACAACGTTGAAGTGACTCGTAAGGTTGTAGATATGGCTCACGCAGGCGGTGTTTCGGTTGAGGGTGAGCTCGGTTGCCTCGGTTCTCTTGAGACTGGCGAAGCCGGTGAAGAGGATGGTGTTGGCGCTGTTGGCAAGCTGGATATGGATCAGATGCTGACCGATCCTGATGAAGCTGCAGATTTTGTAGATAAAACTCACGTTGATGCCCTGGCAATCGCTATTGGTACTTCACACGGTGCTTACAAGTTCACTAAGCAACCTACTGGTGATGTACTGCGTATTGATCGCATCGTTGAGATCAACAAGCGTATTCCTAATACTCACCTGGTTATGCACGGTTCGTCTTCTGTACCTCAGGAGTGGCTGCAAATCATCAACAACTACGGTGGTGATATGGGTCAAACCTATGGTGTACCCGTTGAAGAGATCGCTGAAGGTATCAAGAATGGTGTACGTAAAGTTAACATCGATACTGACCTGCGTATGGCCTCTACCGGTGCGATTCGTCGTCACCTGACCGATGCGCCTAGCAACTTCGATCCTCGTAAGTTCCTCAAAGAGGCAACTAACGCAATGAGTGACATCTGTAAGGCTCGTTTTGAGGTATTTGGTTCAGCCGGCCAAGCATCTAAGATCAAGCCTGTTTCACTTGAGGTTATGTTCCAGCGCTATGCTTCTGGTGAGCTCGACCCAAAAATCAGCTAAGTCTACTTAGCTTGATAAAAGGCGCCCCATCGGAAGATGAGGCGCTTTTTTTTTGACTGGAAACTGTGCATTGGTTACCAATACAATATTTTGCAACGTTTAACGAAAGGGGAGGATGGCTTACAATGGCATCTGATTATTTAAGAACTGGTTTTGAGATGATGATGAAGAGAACAATTTTATCTGCGTTAATCCTGCTTGCTGCATCAAGCACTGCATGGGGCCGAAGTGTTGCGATTGACATGCATAATGAGGCGCTAGGCATTAACTACGTTAACAGTGAGTCTATGTTAATCAAGGGAATGGGCGTTGAGGCTGGACTATTGATGCGCGAGTCTCAAAAGCCACTCATTCATCTCGGTTTGAGTGTTGCGGGTAAGAATCTTAGCCAACAGGGGACTGTTGATATTAGCCTGGGAGGCCGACTCTACAACTATCGCGGCGATAATGGCTCTTTAACCGCGATTGCTCTGGGTGGAAAGGTGAGATTTTCACCAATGACGAGAGTTGGTTTGAACGCACATCTCTACTTTTCTCCAGACATCACCACTTTTGGTGATGCCAACGGACTCAATGAGTTTGTTGTCAGTGCGGATTATCAGGTGATTCCTCAGGCATTTGCCTACATTGGCAGTCGCCATGTCACAGTAAAGTATCCCGGGGTCACCTCTACGCTTGATAAGAAGCTCTTTGTTGGGATGAAGCTGCTCTTCTAGAATTTCTAGAGGATAGCCTCCAGGTCTTCAAAGATTTCACGAGTCTCCTTGGCCCGGTAATCGAGGCCAAGTTGAATCGAAATCTGCTTGGTAGAGAATATTCCACGGATAACCTGCTGGTTATTCTCATCATGATCGACCACCAATGCATGTTGGCGGTTTGAATGTTTCATTGTCGCAACAATGTCGCCAACCCGGGAAAGCTCAACCACCTTCATTGGTAGAGCCTCGATTTGAGAACTTTTGGTCATGATATCTCGCAAGAAGATATCTTCACGAGTACCTCCAGCCTCCTGAATATATTTCATGGGTCTGGAACCCTGCAGATCGGTTAGGGTAATGACCCCAAGAGTCTGGTTTGACTGGTCAACCACTAGAAGTAATCTCACGCCACTGGCGATCATTCGCTTCTCAGCGGCTTCCAGGGTGCCACAGGGGCCCATGGTTATTGCGGCTATTTTGGTAAAGTCAGTCATTACATCAATAGCTGGACTCTCTGCGGTCACATTCTCAGCGAAATTCTGAGCAGGACGTTGGTAGGTTGTATCACTCTCAATATTTACATATGAGAGAGTTTGGTAACTTGATGACATCGTCTATGTGCTCCAGCCTGTTGAATATAGTCTCTTATTAATAATCCAATAGTGCACTAATTTCAATCAAGTGGGAGCTAATTATTTTTCATCCTCGATTAATGGATTAAATATAAGGAGTAGGTGATTTAGTGATTATTGGATGAGCAGTTGGGATTTGCCCATATTGATAGGCTGTTTTTACAATACTACTCTTCGGCAATTGACTCGTTCTCATCAATTGAGTTGTTTGAAATTTATCGAGCTTGGACGCCTGTTCCAGACGCGGCTTTACCACCTTCCTCCTGTAGGCGGCTGCTCATTCGCAACCCTGAGGGCAAAAAAAAGGCCGGGATTCCCCGGCCTCTTTTCTAACCATCTAAAAGTCAGATGTTTACTTGGTCACACTCTCTTTAAGTGCCTTAAGTGCTGACAGACGAACCTGATTACGTGCAGGTTTTGCCTTAATGGTAATCGCCTCTCCAGTGAATGGATTTACGCCCTTACGAGACTTGGTGGCGGGTTTTCTAATACGCTTAATCTTTACGCCAACCTCTGGAACTGTAAATTCTCCAGAACCACGACGCTTCATGTGGCTATCAACAAGCTCAGACATTGCGCTAAATACAGAACCAACCTCTTTCTTGTTGAGACCAGTCATTTCAGAAATTGATGCAATAATCTGAGATTTAGTCTGCTTGGTGGTGGTTGCTTTCATAGCTGCTGCAGGTGCTGCAACTGCTTTTTTCTTTGCGGTTGCTCTCTTTACAGGTGCCTTTTTAGCAACGCTCTTCTTCTTAACAACCTTTTTCTTGGCAACTGCTCTTTTTGCAGGTGCCTTTTTAGCAGCTACAGGTTTTTTTGCAGCAACCTTTTTCTTAGATACAGCCTTCTTCTTTGCAGTAGATTTTTTCTTAGCAACCATAGTGCACTCTCCATCAGATAAATATAGCGATATATAAAGTTCTTAGCGTTCGGATTGTGTCGCGACATGAAACAAAAAACAAGATAAATAGCGTGTTTTTTGCAGTAAAAAGCGATTATTTAGTTATTTTAATCCCAATTAAATGGTTTTAAAGATAAATGTGATTATCAGATACGCATTGCAGTAACATTTTATAGGGCTTGTATGATGCTTTATTGGTTACATATTGACTGCATATTTACGTCGATAATCTGTTGGTTTGAAGCAACAGTAGGTCTAAATATTTGCTTCAATACCCTTCCATTTTTCTACCTGAATTGATTGGGCTGCATCGGCGCTTAAGGGGAATTGATGTTATTTTTTAGCTTATTCGAGATAATGGTATTGGAGAATATTTGAAAAGACGGCATATTCAGTTGCAGGAGTACTTCA
>JAPHSO010000162.1 GCA_026193675.1 Gammaproteobacteria bacterium
CAGCGGTGATCGCTGAAATAGTAAAACTGCTGGCGGCAGACGCCACTGCCAGTTTGGTTGAAGGGGCCAGCCGGCGGGCCGTAGTTCCGGGAGATATTGCCATTCTGGTACGGACTCACCGGCAGGCATCCAGTTTTCAGGAGATGCTTGCCCAGGTGGGAGTGCCATCGGTACAGAGCGGTAGTGGCAATATTTTCGCCTCTGCTGAGGCATCAGAGCTACTACAGTTACTGTTGGCAGTTGCCAGTCCCAGCGATCAAAACCTGCTAAAAAATCTATTGCTGTTGCCATGGTGTGGCCTCAATGGTCAGGAGATTTTTTCTATCACCCATAACGACCATCAGTTGAGTGAGTGGTTTGAACAGCTCCACAAATACCATCAGCTATGGCTCGATAGTGGGGTTATGGCGATGGTCTCTCATTTTGTCGATGAGCTGTTGATCCGGCACATCGCTCAGTTAACGAACGCAGAAAGGGTGCTGACCAACATCAACCATCTCGCAGAGCTGTTGCAGCACCGGGTCGATGAGGAATCTCTCGGTGTTCACAAAACGGTGGCCTGGTTACAGGGTGAGATAGATGCCGGAACAGCGGTTAGTGAGGGTGCGCTAAGTGAGCAGCAGCTACGTCTTGAGAGTGATGATGAGGCGCTGAAGATCATCACCATGCACTCCTCGAAAGGGCTTGAGTTTCCCATCGTCTTTGCACCTTACCTGTGGCAGCGCCTGAGCTTTGTTGAGAAAGAGCAGGATAGAATCAGCTGTCATGAGGCGGGGGAGCTGGTGACCGATATCGGTTCAGAGAATTTTGAGGCACGCAGAGCAGTTGCGATTGAGGAGGAGCTGGCAGAAGAGTTGCGTATCCTCTATGTGGCGCTAACCCGTGCCAAATATCGCTGCTATCTGACTTGGGCCGATGTACGCAGCAGTGCAACACCCAATCGATCAGCACTCTCCTATCTACTCTTCTCCGAGGGAGGTGATGGATGGATCGAGTCACTGCATGAAAAGGGATATGAGAGCCAGTTGGAGCGCCTCTCGACATTGGCAAAGCGACATCCACAACAGTTTGAGTATCGCGATCTGACAAATCATCTGGATGTTGAAAGGCAAACAACAGCAGCATCTGAACAGCAGAGAGGTGAGCTGGCGGAACGTCAATTCACACGTAGAGTGGATCGCCGCTGGCAGATGAGCAGTTACAGCGCTCTAACCCATCTATCGACATCAGATGATCTCCATCAACTGCCGGAGACACCTGTCGATAAGGCTCAGGAGGAGCGTGTTACAACAGTAGTCCGGGTAGCGGAAAACGAGCTGCCGCGTGGTGCCCATTTCGGAAATGTATTGCATGAGTTACTGGAGCAGATTCCCTTTATAGAGATTGCTCAGGGCAATGTGGATCGTGAGTTACGTGAGCGGCTTTCGCAGCGCTATGGTCTGGAACTGGCCGATCCGGCTCAACTGGAACAGCTACTGCAGCGGGTGGTCACCACACCCCTTGCTCATGATAAATGTGATCTCACCCTGGCCAATATTTCGCCATCAAGCACTCTGGTAGAGATGCCCTTTTATCTCTCAATGGATCGAATCAGTACCGCTGCGATCAATCGTCTGCTTGAAATTGATCCAACAGTGAGTCGACTGCATGAAATTGATCTTGAAGGATACCTGACCGGATTTATCGATCTGATCTTTGAGCACCAGGGGCAGTACTATCTGCTTGACTACAAAAGTAACTACCTTGAGGACTACAGCACTGCCACTCTTGAATCGGCGATGCATCACCATAACTATGGTCTGCAGTACTGGATCTATAGTGTTGTTCTGCACCGTTATCTTAAAAGACGTCTGCCCCACTACCAGTACCGACAACACTTTGGCAGCGTTCTCTATCTATTTGTCCGCGGTATGCAACCGACATTGGCTGAAAGCGGTGTCTACCGTACCAGACCCGATGAAGAGATCTTGATGGCCCTGGACCGGGCATTGGGTGGCGAGGGATGATAAGCATGATGGATGAGCTCTTAACCTTTTCGCCGATTGATCATGCTATGAGTCAGTTTCTGCTTGCGCGATCTACTTTGGTTGGGGAGCAGCGTGAACAGCTCAGATCAATTATCCTTCGACTCTCTGCCCAGTTGGGGGCAGGAGATAGCTGTATTCATCTCAGTGATCCCGAGCGTGAACTTTTGATGGACTCAGGGCTGCTAAACGAAGCGGGTGTTGCGCCACTGGTTATGGTGAATCGTCGGCTCTATCTCTATCGATACTGGGCCTATGAGAAAGCTCTGGCGCAGCAGCTTAAAGATCTGGTTCAGAGTGATTGTACAATTGATGATGTCGACGTCCTGCTTGAAAAATATTTTCCAGCAATTGGAGATCGAACCGATTGGCAGAGAGAGGCGGCAAGGCGGGCACTCTCAAATAGCCTGACGATTATCACTGGGGGACCGGGGACAGGAAAGACCACGACGGTGGTTAAGATTGTCTCAATGCTACAGGAGCTGGCACATCAAAATAAAAAGCGTCTAAATATTGCGTTGGCCGCACCAACCGGTAAGGCGGCCATGCGCCTGCAACAATCGATCAGCCATTCGACAGCTTCATTACCGTGTGAATCATCTGTTCGTGAGTCAATACCAAACAGGGTCTTTACCATTCACCGAATGCTTGGGGCAAAACGCTATTCTCCATACTTTCATCACCGTGCCGATAATCCGCTGCCCTATGATCTTGTGGTGGTCGATGAGGCATCGATGGTCGATCTGGCTCTGATGAGTAAATTGCTTGACGCTCTAAGGGTGGGTGCAAAACTGATACTACTGGGTGATCGAAATCAACTGGCATCGGTTGAATCTGGTGCTGTCCTTGCGGACCTCATCGAGGCGCTGCCTGAACAGACGGCAGAGCTGCAAGAGTCCTTTAGATTTGATGCAGGCATTAAGGCCGTTTCCGAAGGGGTAAATCGGCAACAGGGTGCGATGGTTTGGGATACCCTGCAACAGGGAGAATATTCAAATATTTCACTGATGGATTCGCATGCAGTAACTGTGGTTGAGCGAGTCTATGAGAAGTCTCTCAACTACTGGCAGTTAATAAGAGATAATGGCTCGTTTGCAGATATTGTTGCCGCCTTTAATCAATTTCAATGTCTTGCAACAAATCGTGTCGGTTCATTAGGGGTTACCGAACTCAATGAGCGTATTGAGGGGCGATTGGCTGATGCCGGCTTTATAGAGCGAGGAGAGATTGGTCGCTGGTACCGAGGTCGTCCGGTTATTGTAAATCGTAATATTCCTGAACTGGGTCTATTCAATGGCGATATTGGTATTACGCTTTATGACGCGGATGGGAATTTGAAGGTCTATTTTGAGGGAGGTGGTGATGATTCCGTTGATGCATCTTCTGATGACTGTATTGCGACACGTCACTTTATTCCGTCACGTATTGTTCACTGTGAAACGGCCTATGCTATGACGGTTCATAAAAGTCAGGGTTCGGAATTTGATGAGGTGTTGGTGGTATTTCCTGATGTGATGAATCCAGTGCTAACCAAGGAGCTGATCTACACAGCGATTACCCGTGCCAAAAAAGGGGTGCAATTGGCTGTTAGTGATGAGATATGGCATGCAACAGTTGGACAGCGGATTGAACGTCATAGTGGACTGGTTGAGATGCTCATTCACTAGCTATGGTGAGAGTGATATATCTATGTTGAACGATCATAATGACGCTCCGATTGCCCTGTTTGATTCCGGTATTGGCGGGCTTTCTGTGCTTCGACATGTTCGTGAACGACTTCCCGCAGAAGAGCTGATCTATCTAGCAGATTCAGCACACACACCCTATGGCGATAAGAGTGAAGATTTTATTATTGAGCGTTCGTTGACGATTGGTCGGTTCTTTATCGAGCAGGGAGCCAAGGTGCTTGTCATTGCATGTAATAGTGCAACCGCAGCTGCAGTTAGCGTAATGCGTGAACAGCTAGATATTCCTATTGTTGGGATGGAGCCGGGAATAAAACCTGCAGTGACGCAGAGCAAAAACAGGCGGGTCGGAATAATGGCGACCGCTGCAACAGTCGCGAGTGAGAAATTTTCCACCCTTGCCCAACGTTACGCCAATGAGAGTGAGCTCTCTATTCAGGCCTGCCCTGGTCTGGTTGAACATATTGAGGCGATGACCCATGACAGTGAAGAGAGCTATCAGATGCTTGCGAGATATCTGTTACCATTTCAGCAGCAGGGTATCGACACGTTAGCCCTTGGGTGTACCCACTACCCATTTATGTTGCCGCAAATCAGAGAGATTTTAGGCGATGAGATCTTAGTTATCGATACCGGCCCTGCCGTAGCAGAGCAGTTACAAAGGATACTGAAGCAGAATGCATCACTTCGAGATCAATCCGCAAAGGGTCGTGTTCATTTTTATGCAACGCAGCATACTGAGAGACTCAGAGAGCAGATAGAAAAGTTGTGGGGTGAACCGGTTGCGCTTAGGTCACTACAGAGATGAGCTGCAAGGGCTTAAGTAGCCGTAAAGATTAGAAGGGGCTATGATGAGACGATCATTGACAGGGAAGTGAGCGAGTGCCGACAATTGATAATATTCTAAGAAGTGGATTCATCTTCGGTGAGGGGGAGGATCTACTGAAGTTTAAATTCAGAATGGTCAATATCATGCTGTTTATCAGCATGGGCGGTATGATGCTATTCGTTGCGCTTTACTATCTTGGATGGACTGATATGGGCGAGACCCATGCTCGGGTCAATGCACTTACGGCAATCTTCTGCTTTTTCACCTTTTTCTGGCTGCGTCAATCTAAACAGCAATACAACCGTATTGCGATGATTACAATCAGTACGGTTATGCTCTCTTTCACTTCGGCACTGATCTTTGTACCTAATGACGAGTTTAGGATGGTCTGGTTTGTTATGGCGATCATTGTGGCCCATCTTGCTGTAGGGCGTAAATTTGGCCTGTTTATTGTCATCATGGCAATTGCCACCATTCTTGTTGCCAATGATCTATTTACGCTCAATTTGGGCACTCTTACGCTTACAACAGCGGTAACCAGTCTGATTATTATTAGCCTCATTCTTTCGACGTACAGTATTAAGTTTGACTCCTATGAATCTGTACTATTGAAAAAAAATGTCGACCTGATAGATCTCGTGAACAAAGATGATCTGACTGGAATTATGAGCCGCAGGTATTTTATGGATGTGGGTAATCACTACTTCAGCGGCTCCAGACGCAGTAAAAGTTCGATGAGTTTGATGATGCTCGATATCGATCACTTTAAATGGATCAATGACAGTTATGGCCACCATATGGGTGACATGATGCTGATTCTATTTAGCGATACGATCTCAAGCTATCTGCGTAAGAGTGATGTCTTTGCCCGTCTGGGTGGTGAGGAGTTTGGCATTATCCTGTTTGAGACCGATCTGCAGGGTGCCGAAAGATTGGCTGAAAAAATTAGAAGCGCCATTGATGGGCTTCTTTACCAGGAGGGAGAGATCACCATTAGGATGACCACCAGTATCGGTATCAGTGATCGGCGTGAGAGTGATAGCTCTTTTGATGAGTTGTTGATTCGAACTGATGCTGCACTTTACCGTTCCAAGGACAGGGGACGGAACTGCACCTCAATTGCCGGCTAGTTGTCGTGGCTATCTGTTGATTGAAAGCTTTTGAGGAATCTTTTGCGGTCGATTGATAATAATGCGTTTGTTGCGCCCGCTCTCACCACTCAATAGTTCGATGGCACTTCTGACTACACCAAACTGTTTGGCAAGATATTTAATCAGATGGTCATTGGCCTTACCATCAACCGGTGGCGCAGTGATTTTAACTTTGAGCATCTCATCATCGCCCTCTCCATAGGGGCCGACAATCTCATCTCTACTCGACTTCGGCTGTATCCTTAAATTGAGGAGCAGCTGCTCACCCTGCCATCGGTACCAACTCAATGTTTAAGCCATGGAGAGGCTGCGCAGCAGGGGCACGATCAACATTTTAAGAAGCTGCAAAACCATCAGCGCAGCTAGCGGTGAGAGGTCGATACCAGAGATGGGGGGGATATATCTTCGGGCCGGTCTTAACATCGGTTCTGTGAGACTACGCAGTACAGCACCTACCGGATTGTAGTGCCCTGCTGGATTGATCCAGCTAATGATCACCTGAATGATGATGGCAAAGATAAAGATACTAAATGCCATCGATACCAGTTCGGCGAATGCAAGATTGATAATCACCAGTGGTCCAAGCTCCATACCGCGAATCAGTAGTAGCAGGGTAAAGGCGATCGATTGCAGTACCAGCATCAGCACGATAGAGGCGATATCAATTCCACCCCAGCCGGGGATGATTCGACGCAGTGGGATGAGCGGTGGATTGGTCACCTTCACAATAAATTGAGAGATGGGATTGTAAAAGTCGGCACGCACCTGTTGCAGAATAAAACGCAACATCACCACGGTGATGTAGAGGTCGAACAGGGTCGTTACCAAGAACTCAAGTGGTGTGGCTAGATAGCTCTGCATGCTACTGCTTCCCGAGTTGTTCAGCCAGTTCACGTGCACGGTCACGTGCGCCGGTCAGTGCTGAGTCGATAGTCTCATCTAACTTTTTGTCGAGCATAATGGCTATGGCCCGTTCAGTGGTGCCGCCCGGGGAGGTCACCTTCTGGCGCAGGGTGGCGCAGTCATCGCTGTTCTCAAGGGCCATTTTGGTGGCACCAAATGCGGTCTGCAGGGCGAGTAGTCTGGAAGACTCCTCACTGAGTCCCATCTTCTGTGCCGACTGTTGCATTAACTCAATGATCAGGAAGTAGTAGGCGGGGCCGCTGCCGGAGAGAGCAGTGACAATATCGATCTCATCTTCATTTCCAACCCAGATGGTGACCCCCACGGCACGCAGAATCGACTCGGCAAGCTCGCGCTGCTCCTGAGAGACCTGATTATTGGCAAACAGCCCAGTGGCACCGGTGCGAATCAGGGCGGGTGTGTTGGGCATCGTGCGGACAATGGCCTGCTCGCCACCCAACCAGCGGTTGATATCATCGACCTGAATGCCGGCAGCGATCGATATAAAGAGAGGCCTGGACCCCGTCAGTTTTTTGCTAATTTCATGACAAACTTCATGAATGATTTGTGGTTTGACTGAGAGGATGATGACCGATGCATCTTTAAGAAGCTCATCGGAGTTTTCGGTGACATTAACGGAAAAGTGGGCGCGCAGGCTGGCTCGGCGTTCACCATTGGGTTCGGCGACACTAATCTGGGATGGCGGGACACCATCTGCGATCAAACCGCCGATAAGGCTAGCGGCCATATTTCCACCACCAATGAATCCGATTTTCTCTTTTAACATTTGCTATTCCAAATCATATAAATATTCGTTAGTTAGTCTGTCCCAATATATAGGGTTACTAACTCAGATTTTCATCCTAATCAGTTTCGAGCTCCAAACAGGGCCGTACCGATCCGAACCATGGTGGCCCCCTCGGCGATGGCTGCATCGAGGTCTCCTGACATTCCCATTGAGAGGGTATCAAGATTATGTCCCTCATTGTTGAGCGTTACCATCGCTTCGTGCAACAGGGCAAAAGGTTTGCGCTGTTCATCAAAGTTGCTGGCACTCTGGGGGATCGCCATCAGCCCTCGCAGGCGAATATTGGGCAGTGTTGCAATTTTTGCGGCCAGCTCACTCAGCTCAGCGAGAGTGCAGCCCGATTTGCTCTCCTCGCCACTCACATTGACCTGTATACAGATGTTGACAGGGGGGAGATCGGCGGGACGTTGGTCGTTGAGCCGCTGGGCAATCTTAAATCGGTCGACGCTGTGGACCCACGCGAAGTTCTCAGCAATCGGTTTGGTCTTGTTCGACTGAATCGGTCCGATAAAGTGCCACTCCAATCCCTTATCCTGTAGTGCTGTAATCTTTTCCAGCGCCTCCTGCAGATAGTTCTCACCAAATTTTTTCTGGCCCAGTGCAGCCATTTCGGCAATCTCATCGGCACTACGGGTCTTACTTACGGCAAGTAATGCTACGCTATCGATAGATCGCTGATAGCGCATTACTGCGGCATGGATCTGATCGATGACGAGCTGATATCGGTCTGCTGGTTGTTGAGGGGCCATTGGCTTTAGGGCTAATATGTAATTAGGTGTTGGCAATCGTTGCGACACCCGCTATGTTACCCATAATAGAGAGATAATCCAGAGGGGAGTTTAATGGATATTACGGAACTATTGGCATTTAGTACCAAACAGGGGGCATCCGACCTCCACCTTTCGGCAGAGCTTCCGCCGATGATTCGTGTCGATGGCGATATCCGCCGAATTAACCTGCCTCCAATGGATCATAGTGAGGTACATGGTCTTATCTATGACATCATGAATGATAAACAGCGGAAGGATTTTGAGGAGGATCTTGAATGTGACTTCTCCTTTGAGATCAAAGGGTTGGCACGTTTTCGTGTTAACGCCTTTAACCACAATCGTGGTGCCGGCGCGGTATTTCGTACCATCCCATCAAAGATTCTGACTCTGGAAGATCTCAACTGTCCCCCCTCATTTAAAGCGATTGCTGAATATCCGCGTGGCATTGTGCTGGTGACCGGGCCTACCGGTTCAGGTAAATCGACCACACTGGCAGCGATGGTCGACCACAAAAACAAGAATGAGTATGGCCATATTCTGACCATTGAGGATCCAATCGAATTTGTACACGAATCGCAGAAGTGTCTGATGAACCAACGTGAGGTTCATCGTGACACCCACGGGTTTAGTGCTGCGCTCCGCTCCGCGCTGCGTGAAGACCCCGATGTTATTCTGGTGGG
>JAPHSO010000086.1 GCA_026193675.1 Gammaproteobacteria bacterium
GCCAGAGTTGTACGCTCTCGCAGTATGATGCCTGCAAGAGTATCTGCTATTGCAGCTACGAACTGCATTTCAACCCTGCTAGATTGATGTCCATGCGCAACATACAGGTTGAGCACTCCCAACATCTCTCCTTCTGCTTTAATCGGAGCACAGTAGTGTCCGTGAGGTGCCATTCCCTGATAGGTAACCGTATGATCCTCATCAATGCATGAGGTGTAGATGAGCTTCTCCTGTTCAAAGGTCTTGCCGCAGATACACTCTCCCCTGCGGATACTGGAACAACTGTTAACGATTGCATCTGGTAGACCATGACGTACAGCCATCTCTAGCTCATCCGTTTCAGGATTGACCAGAAATATGACCCCCTTATAAGAGAGCGGCAAGTCAGTATCCTGGAGGGTCATAACCAGAGACTGTCTAAGGATCTCTTTAAAGGGTATCGGCTTTAGCGACAGATGCAGGATAGAGGCCATTATCTCCTGCTTCAGGAGATTTCGTGACACCTCTTCCTGAGCCAGGATTCTCTCTGTAACATCATTTAATGAAAGTAACAGGCCCTGAATGTCTCCGGCCTCATCTTTGACGGGATTCAACTCCCAATCCCAGTAGGTTACCCCTCGATCGGGATTTTCTGCATATTCAAATGGTTTTGCCTGGCATTTATAGGGGACACCTGTATCAACAACCTGCTGAAATATTTTCTGATTTTCGGGATGTGGGTAGAGATCGAAATGATTTTTTTCTGGGAAAAAGCTGGGCGTCTTACTATCTGCTTCTGCGTATGACCGATTTACAAATATGAAATTAAATCGACAATCCAGATAGGCTACTGGGGATATGACATTGTCCAGGTATTGTATTAGGTGTGCCGGATCTGGGAGGGGCATAATCTCTATCTCGATATTTCATACAAGAATATCCCTCCAACATATCTGTCCTGTTGTTTAGTCTAGTCGCTATAATCATCACAGTACAGATTGGAACTTTACTTGAATAGACTAGTTAATGTCTACTACCTAATTGTAGGTACGCACACGTATCCATTTGATTTTATTGCACTTTAAACCTAATTTGATTAACAATCAGTTGCATCTTTTGACGACCATTCCATATATTTATATCGGGTCGATAGACAATCTCGGCATACCCCTCTACAGGCTGCACCTCATCAGATGAGGCAAAAAAGTAGATTGCATCAATGGGCTGCCGACTCTCCTTTCGACACAAAACCATCTTCAGATGTTTGTCCGCTAACCATTTAAATTGAACCACCTCAAACAATCCATCAAATAGTGGTGGCTCAAAACCCTGTCCCCAGGGTAATGAAAGGTTGATCTGTTCAACCAATTCTAAGCTCATCTCCTGTTCTGAGAGTTCACCATCGCTCCATACTTTCTGCTGCAACTGATCATCACTCAGTTGCTCCATTGCGAATTGATTAAAGGCGGTTTTAAATTGCTCAAGATTCTCTCTGGGAAGTGAAAGCCCTGCGGCCATCGCATGGCCTCCAAACTTATTGAGCAGGCCGCTATTTTCAGTGGCAACATAATCGAGTGCATCACGCATATGAAAGCCCTTAATCGAGCGTGCTGAACCTTTAATCTCTCCATCTTTCGAATCGGTAAAGACAATTACCGGACGGTGGCAATATTCCTTAACCCTTGAGGCGATAATACCGATCACCCCTTCATGCCACTCAGGATCATAAAGGACCAAACCAACCGGAAGATCTTTAGAAGCGAGATCCATTTTTGCAAGAATCGCCATCGCCTCTTCGCGCATGGTGCTCTCGGTCTCTTTCCGAAACTGATTGAGTTCATCTAGTTCGGTCGCCAACCTCATAGCTCGGGGTGTATCATCACACAGTAGTGTTTCGATTCCGATGGTCATGTCATCCATCCGCCCTGCGGCATTGAGCCTTGGCCCCAATGCAAAACCAAAATCCTGGCTGGTCAATCGACTTTCATCACGTTTGGCAACTTGCATCACCGCTTTAATCCCTTCGCACGCCTCACCCGCCCTGACTCGTGCCAATCCCTGTTGTACCAAAATACGATTATTGTGGTCGAGCTTTACCAAATCGGCAACCGTACCCAATGCGACCAGATCAAGTAGTCTGGCAAGATTGGGAATGTCGATCCGCTTCTCTTCAAACCAGCCCGTCTCTCGCAGGTATGAGCGTAGCGCCAACATCAGATAAAAGATGACCCCCACCCCAGCCAGATGCTTGCTTGAGAACTGATCACCGGGCTGATTGGGGTTAATGATGGCATCTGCTACAGGCAACTCACGACCAGCCAGATGGTGGTCGGTGATGATCACCTGCACACCTGCCGCCCTGGCAGCAGCTACGCCATCAACACTAGCGATGCCATTATCAACAGTGATAATCAGATCAGGATTTTCATTTAGCGCTACTGCAACAATTTCAGGCGTAAGGCCATAACCATACTCAAATCGATTAGGAACAAGGTAAGAGAGCCTGCCGCAACCCATCATCTTCAGCGCTCGGATTGCAACAGCAGTGCTGGTGGCACCATCAGCATCGTAGTCACCTATAATCAGGATATGCAGATCTTCGCGCAAGGCTCGGTAGATGATCGACACTGCACTATCGATACCGAGCATCCCCTCGGGCGGCAACAAATGGTTTAGACCGAACGCTATCTCGTCTGCCGAGTTAATACCACGATTTTGTAGCAGTCGCTCAATGACAGGAGGCACACCTTCAATAGCATTTTCATCACCCTTGAGCTGGTGCCGTTGAATGGTGATATTGGACTTCATGAACCGATGGCTGGCCAAAGCTGTTTTGCACGACGCCAGAAGCGCATCATATTGCTTCTCCTGGTTCTATAGATAGAGCCGTTGGCCGGTTGAATCGTCAGTTTTCTCAGCTCTCCAGACCTAAGCGCTTTTAGTGCAGGCTCAAAGAGTCTCCGTTCCAACTGCTGCAGTAAAGCTGGCACCTCATGATGAGCACCTCGACGTTGTAGCTGTAACAGTTCATCAATAACAATAAGCCCACTATTTGAATATTCCAGCAACTCCTTAAAAGATATGGTTGAATCCAACAATGGAATGTTCTGCAATGTGCTAGCACCTTTAAGGAGTGCATGATCACCAACCAATAGTTCCCATTCATGCTGTGATGAACGCTTCTCAATCTGTTCACCCCAGAGCCAGAGACTGCTGACAGTTGGCGCGCCATCTTGAGCTCTCTGTTGGTTTACCGGATCTGTGTAGAAGAGCATCTCCACTTCGGCTATCACCTGGCGCCAACGCTGCGCCGACTCTCCCTGAGGCATGAACTCCCTAATTCCTCTCCCCTCAACATAGTCTAGAGGTGTCGTGGTTAACTGCAACGGCTGTTCACTGCGAAGATACCAGCGCTCTGGCCCAGCATTAGCCGATGCAGAGCACCAGAGCTGAATCCCATCATCTCTAAAGAGCTGATTAAATGCCGATATCAATGCACCCGCTTCACTCTGCTGGATACCGATAGATGTCGGGTGAGAGAGAATAACCTGATCTCGATCAGCCTTAAGATAGACCGGATCGGCACAGTACCAATAGCCACTATTGATCTCTTCTGGGTGATTCTCCTCTCCCATGAGTCGCTGTCTGGCATAGGAGATACCTCTCATACCCACCGACTCAAAGATTGTGCTATCACCCTTTGATATGAATTTTTGTGCACTGCCACGATGACACAGTATCTCAAGTGCAGGCAGACGTAGTGGCTCATCATGGTAAAACGTCATGGGGGCAACTGAGGCGATGTGAATCGTTAAATTCTTCATTTAGATATTTCCAAAACAACAAAGGGGCCGTTGGCCCCTGTTGTCATACAAGATTATCGAGCATCTTCTAACCCAGAGATTCAACCCTGATGCGGGTGATCTCACCCTGAACTGCATCAAGAGATTCAATCGCTGCGATAGCCTTGTTCATCTGCCCCTCTTTAACCTCGTGGGTCATCAGAATCAGTGGAACGGTATCCCCTTCGCCCCTGCCCGCTTTCTGGATCACCGCCTCGATAGAGATGCCTGACTCACCCAGAATACGGGTGATCTCTGCAAGCACCCCGGGAGTGTCAATAACGGCCATACGCAGATAGTAGGCGGTCACCACCTCATCCATCGACAGGATCGGTGTATCGGCCATCTGATCCGGCTGGAATGCCAGATAGGGAACGCGATGGCTCGGTTCAGCCGATAGGACACGTGCGATATCTACAATATCTGCAACCACTGCTGAAGCTGTCGCATCTGCACCCGCTCCAGCACCGTAATAGAGTGTTGGACCAACGGCATCACCTTGAACCAGCACCGCATTCATCACCCCATCAACATTGGCAATCAGACGTTTTTCTGGAATCAGGGTTGGGTGAACTCGCAGTTCGATACCACTATCGGTACGACGCGATACGCCAAGGTGTTTGATGCGATAACCAAACTCTTCTGCATACTCCACATCCTCACGAGTGATCCTGGTGATCCCCTCGGTAAATGCCTTGTCGAACTGCAGCGGGATACCAAACGCAATCGATGCAAGAATCGTCAGCTTGTGTGCCGCATCGATACCCTCGACATCAAATGTGGGATCGGCTTCGGCATAACCGAGACGCTGAGCCTCTGCCAGCACATCATCAAAGTCACGCCCTTTATCGCGCATTTCGGTCAGGATGAAGTTACCGGTACCATTAATGATGCCTGCAAGCCACTCGATATGGTTACCGGCAAGACCTTCTCGAATCGCCTTAATGATCGGAATACCACCGGCAACCGCCGCCTCGAAGGCGACCATCACACCCTGCTTCTGAGCCGCAGCAAAGATCTCGTTACCGTGCTTGGCGATGAGCGCCTTATTGGCGGTGACCACATGTTTGCCGTTGGCAATTGCACGCATCACCATCTCATGGGCAAGAGTATCGCCACCAATCAGCTCAACAACGATCTGTACATCAGGATTTTCAACAATCTCTGCCGCATTCGTTGTGAGCTCAATACCTGTAGTATCACAAATGCGTGGCTTGTTAAGATCACGAGCAGAGGCGTAGGCCACCTCAATATTACAACCTGCACGACGACTAATCTCTGCCGCATTACGTTTTAAAACGTTGACTGTGCCGCCACCGACGGTGCCCAGCCCTAGTAGACCGATCTTTACCGGATTCAATGTGCTACTCCAAAATTATAAATAATTAGTTACTTCAAGATGCCGTCTTTACGGAACATCTCGCGAATGCCGCGGATCGCCTGACGCGTGCGGTGCTCATTTTCAATAAGGCTGAAACGGACATGGTCATCACCATACTCACCAAAACCGATACCGGGAGAGACCGCAACCTTGGCATCCTCCAGCAGCTTTTTAGAGAACTCAATCGAGCCCATCTCCTTGTAGTGATCCGGGATTGGCGCCCAGAGGAACATAGTCGCCTTAGGTGGAGTCACCTCCCAACCGATATTATTAAGTCCTTCACAGAGCACATCTCGACGCGCCTGATACATATCACGAATCTCTGTAACACAGCTCTGGTCGCCCTCAAGCGCAGCAATTGCCGCCACCTGAATAGGGGTAAACATACCGTAATCGAGATAGGACTTCATGCGTTGCAAAGCGCTCACCAGCGTCTTGTTGCCAACCATAAAACCGACACGCCAGCCGGGCATGTTGTAGGTCTTAGAGAGTGAATAGAACTCTACTGCAACATCCTTGGCACCGGGTACCTGCAGAATTGAAGGTGCCACATAGCCATCAAAGGTGATCTCGGCATAGGCGATATCCTGCACGATCCAGATCTGATGCTCACGAGCGATCTCCACCACCTTCTCAAAAAAATCGAGCTCAATGCAGTCTGCGGTTGGATTACCGGGAAAATTGAGCACCAGCATCTTCGGCTTGGGCCAGGAGTCTTTAATCGCCTTTTCCAGCTCTTCAAAGAAGTCTCGATCCTTCACCATCGGTACATGGCGAATATCGGCGCCCGCGATAACAAAGCCGTAGGGATGGATCGGATAGGAGGGATTGGGCACCAGTACCGCATCACCAGGACCGACCGTTGCCAGCGCCAGGTGGGCAAGACCCTCTTTAGAACCGATGGTGACGATCGCCTCGGTTTCAGGGTCGAGATCGACATCATATTTGCGCTTGTACCAGTTACAGATCGCCTTTCTCAAACGAGGAATTCCTCGAGAAAGTGAGTAGCGATGGGTATCACCACGCTGGGCAGTCTCACAAAGCTTGTCGACAATGTGATCAGGGGTCGACTGATCGGGATTGCCCATTCCGAAGTCGATAATATCTTCCCCGGCCGCTCGCGCCTTTGCCTTCAACTCTCCAACGATGTTGAATACATATGGGGGAAGTCGCTTGATTCGCGGAAAATCTTCGATCACTGTGGTAAGCCTTAAAAATGGGTATTATTAACAGCAGAACAGTGTAGTTTTTACCTGTCCCACAACCAAGCGACCATTTTACCCGAAACTATGAATTTTGCCCAAGATATCGATGACCATATCTACCAAATCCACGGCTTTACCGATAATGGTATTGAGATTGCCGTTCCTGGGGGTGCTAATGTGCTGAAAACCACCCTGATTGATGGTATTGCGACGCTGAAACAGAGCTTCATTATTGCCCCCTCAACACTCATTGAAGAGTGGAGCGCGCGTCAGGTCAGCGACCTCTCTCAAGATGGAATCATCTCACCACTTTTGGGTCTCGATATTGAGATTCTGATATTGGGGAGTGGAGATCGACTCATCTTCCCCGAGAGCTCTCTACTTGCCCCCTTTATGAGCCGAGGCATTGGAGTTGAGGTGATGGATAGCCGAGCGGCCTGCCGAACCTATAATCTACTGAGTGGGGAAGGTCGAAAAGTGGCCGCAGCAGTAATTATTTAGAAGAGAGAGCTAAGGGAATTAAAGCAGATCCTGCGTCAGCCCTTCCTGCGCCATCTTCTGACGCAACTTTTTAAGAGCATCGTTCTGAATTTGGCGAATCCGCTCACGGGTGAGACCAAGGCAGTTCCCCACCTCTTCGAGGGTTTGAGGATCATGTCCATGCAGACCAAAGCGTCGCTCTATCACTTCGCTCTGCTTATCTGACAATTCATGCAGCCAGTGATCGAAATGTTCACGCAGCTCCTCATCCTCAAGCATCGCCGTGGGATCAACACTGTTCTCATCGACCAGTGTCTCAACAATCGTTCTGCCATCTTCATAACCGACAGGTAGATCAACTGATG
This sequence comes from Gammaproteobacteria bacterium, assembly GCA_026193675.1. Taxonomy (GTDB): domain Bacteria; phylum Pseudomonadota; class Gammaproteobacteria; order Thiohalomonadales; family Thiohalomonadaceae; genus JAOTST01. The sequence continues at coordinate 7,253 of JAPHSO010000086.1, forward strand.
TGACCGGCGTGTTGATCTGCATCATCCGACGCACATCTTCAATCGGTCTGTCGACCTGTTCGGCAATCTCTTCGCAGGTCGGTTCGTGATCGAGCTTTTGTGAAAGATGGCGTGCTGCACGCATATAGACATTGATCTCTTTAACCACATGCACCGGCAGACGAATGGTGCGTGTTTGACACATCAAACCTCGCTCCATCATCTGGCGAATCCACCAGGTGGCATAGGTAGAGAAACGGAAGCCGCGTTCAGGATCATACTTTTCAACAGCACGCATCAGTCCAAGATTGCCCTCCTCAATAAGATCAAGCAGGGCCAGGCCACGATTTAGATAACTGCGGGCAATCTTAACCACTAACCTGAGATTAGATTCAATCATGTGCTTACGAGCCGCTTCATCACCATCATCGCGAATGCGCCTAGCCAGATCGATCTCTTCCTGAGCATTCAGTAGTGGTGAAAAACCGATCTCGCTTAAATAGAGCCGTGTCGCATCCATAGTGGTTGTTGATGGGCTCTCTGAGTCAACCACATGCAACTTCTTTTTCTGTTCCATATCACTCATATCTTTTGGTAACGCCCGTTACGTTCGTGGTAAATATCGAAGAGGATTCACAGGTTTTCCATTACGACGAATCTCAAAATGGAGGATAGCCCCCTTTTTGCGACTACGTCCCATCTCGGCAATTTGTTCTCCCCGCTTCACCTTAGTCCCCTCTTTAACCAGTAATTTACGGTTATGTCCGTAGGCGCTTAAATAGGAGGAGTTATGCCTAATGATGATCAAATTACCGTATCCTAGTAAACCATTACCGCTATAGACAACATCCCCCGCGTCAGCAGCAACGACCTTTTTCCCGACCTTACCACGAATATCAATCCCCTTTCGATGATCTTTTGGTGAAAAAGTGGTGATAATTTTTCCTCGAACTGGCCAGCTCCAAAAGACCTTACGATTAGAGCTATATGTCGCACTTTTAGCAGGGATTTTGTTGCTCTTTACTTTTGTCGATTTGGGCTTAGATTTTTTTACGCTATCGGCAGTTTTAGGTGGAACCGTTTTCTCAACAACACTTTCATCAAGCGTGGCAACGGAAGGGCTATTTGCCTGAGGAATGATCGTCAGCTGATCGCCAATCAAGATTTGATAGGGCGCTTTAATCCCATTGATCTTTGCCAGTGATCGATAATCGACACCATATCTAAAGGCGATTGAGTAGAGTGTATCCCCCTTTTCAACCTTATGTTCAATGTGTGGTTTAAGCAGGAGCTGCTGACCGATAAAGATCCGGTAGGGAGATTTAATATTGTTCCACTGAGCCAATGTTCGATACTCAATGCCGTAACGATAGGCGATGGAATAGAGGGTTTCCCCCTTGCTGACCCGATGCTTGGTCTCATGACCACTTCGCCATTCACCTCCCTGTCCCTCAGGAAAAACGATTACCCCACAACCAGATAGGGTAGACAGCAGAAATAGAAGTGCGAGTAAACGATACTTCATGACGAAAGCGTGACTATCTATAGTGATAGATAACAACTCCTATCACGATCAGCACCACCATCAGCCAACCGATGCGATCGATGTAGCTACGCAACTTATGTTCCATCTCCTCACCCCCCCAGAGAATCAGCCCGGCAACAAGGAAAAAGCGGGCGCCGCGTCCGATAATTGAGGCGATAATAAATGGGATGAACATCATCTGCAGCATACCGGCAGAGATGGTGAACAACTTATAGGGTATCGGAGAAAAGCCTGCGATGAAAATAATCCATATCCCCCACTTTCCAAACCAGGCGAGAACCTGTTGAAATCTCTCCCAGTAACCGGCCTGATGGATGAGCGGCTCAACCAGTTCAAACCCCCAGAGACCAATCAGATAACCTGCAACGCCACCCACAACCGAAAACAGTGTGGTTAATGAGGCTAGCCACCACCCTTTTTTTGGGCGTGCCAACACCATCGGGATCAGCATCACATCGGGAGGAATCGGAAAGAATGAGGATTCTGCAAAACTGAGGGTTGCCAGATAACGTTCCGCATGGGGATGCTTGGCCCAACGCAGGACCTTGTCATAGAGTGCAGAAAAGAGCTTCATCCCCCTTAGCCTGCACCGGGCAGCATCGGCACAAATACCACCCTATCGTGATCTTCCTGATAAAACTCATCTCCCCGGCGGGTAAACGACTGCAGTTGCTGATCTGAACCGCTACCGACCGGGATAATCAGGCGTCCACCATCACTCAACTGGTGCAGAAGTGTTGGGGGAATATCCTCAGGGGCCGCAGCAACTAGAATCGCATCAAACGGTGCCTTTTCAGGCCAACCGGCATAACCGTCTCCATATCGCAGCTTCACATTGTCAATTTTAAGTTCGCGCAGAATACGAAACGCCTTGCGATAGAGAACATCAATACGCTCGATCGAGTAGACCTCATCAACCAGTTGCGACAACACCGCGCTCTGGTAACCACAACCGGTTCCCACCTCAAGGACTCTCTTAGGATCGACCTGAAGGATCACCTCAGTCATGCGTGCCACCACATAGGGCTGCGAAATGGTCTGACCGCTACCAATCGGCAGCGCCGTATCTTCATAGGCACGGTGGGAAAGCGCCTCATCAACAAACAGGTGGCGAGGCATGTTGAAGATCACATCCAAAACCCGCTCATCAGTTATTCCCTGATCACGCAGACGCTGAATTAACCGTTCGCGCGCCCTTGGTGAGGTCATCCCCGTGCCACGTATATCGAGATTTTGTGAAGAGATCTGGTTCACTCTGATAACCAGCGACTCAGATCATCGAGCAGTGGATGACGAGTCAGATCGATCTGCAGAGGGGTCACCGAGACCTTCTGCTCTCGGGTACAGTAAAAATCGGTTCCGGGACCGGCATCGGCCTCCTCACCACATGGTCCGACCCAGTAGATGGGACGTCCCCGTGGATCTTCACTCTTAATAATCGGCTCTGAGCGGTGGCGATGTCCCAAACGGGTCGCCTCCATTCCTTTTAGCTCCTCCCACGGTATATCCGGGACGTTCACGTTGAGGATAGTGTTACTAGGCAGTGGATGATCATCAAGCTTCTCCATCAGGGTGGTCACCACCTTGGCTGCCGTTTCGTAGTGACTCACCTCATGACCCGATTGGGCCACCAGAGAGACGGCAATCGCTGGATAACCGAGAAAACGCCCCTCGGTTGCCGCCGCGACCGTACCTGAGTAGAGCACATCGTCACCCATATTGGCCCCGGAATTGATCCCCGAGACCACAATATCGGGATCATCTTCTAACAGACCGGTAATCGCCAGGTGAACACAGTCAGTGGGTGTACCATCCACGGCGTAGTAGCCGTTCTCGGCCTGTTTTGCCCGAATAGGTGAATCGAGGGTCAGTGAGTTGCTGGCGCCACTGCGATCTCGCTCTGGGGCAACCACGGTAATCTCACCCATCTTTGACAGCTCATCAGCAAGTGCACGGATTCCCGGAGCAAGATATCCATCATCATTGCTGATCAATATTTTCATCGACTCTTTCATAATGCGTATACTACCCATTTTTGCACTCATCTACATCCCGTAAACCCATCTCATGAGCCCATCCAAAAAGAAAAAACTCTCCGCTGAAGAGCTCACTCTTTTTCAAAGTGCCGTTTATGGGGTCATCCCCCTTGAACAGAACAGAGTTCCACCATTCAAACAGAAGCCTCTTGCCAGACTGCTGCACTCAGCACAAGAGGATGAGCGCTACCGGGACAACCTCTTTTCTGATGGGTTAGCGTGGGATCATGAACGGGAGGATACTGAGCCAAAAGAGCAGCTTCTGTTCCATCGTTCAGGTCTACAACGTGCAA
>JAPHSO010000048.1 GCA_026193675.1 Gammaproteobacteria bacterium
CGAAGAATGCTGATGCTTTGATCAGCGTTGTTGAGAGGCTAGCTGATGTTAGTGCGCCTAACGTAGTCAAGGAGTTCATTGCTTTACGTAAAGACCGTGCTGCACACGAACTAGCACAGGCTTTGTTAGGCAAAGATCCTAAGGCAGTTGAGTCTAGGCTAGAGGACTACAATCTCTGGAAGAGTAAGTCAGACATAGATAAGGAAGAGGACACCGAGGTTTACAATAACGTACGCCTTAGTGATCTAGTCGAACGTCAGGACACAGGTACACGTATCCCGCTGTACCCTAAACAATTAAATAACGCAGTCGATGGAGGTGTGTTACCACAAAGTCATGTTCTGATCTATGCACCACCTGAGGTTGGTAAGAGTCTGCTAGCTATTAATATGGCCTGTGGATTCATTAACAACGGCTTCAAAACATTATATTTCAGTAACGAAGACCCTGCTGATCAACTTCTTTGGAGGTTCCACACCTGCCTAGCTGGCAAGCCTAAGCTTGATATGATCAAGAACATAGATCATTACCAGCAGAAGGTTGATGATCTGGGCATGAACAATCTTGTATTCATCAGTGATCCAGCAGGTACAATCACACAGCTAGAAGCTTTGGTACAGGAACACAAGCCAGACTGTCTAGTTGTTGACCAGATAGGCAACTTCAGTGTCAAAGATAAGGAGGGAACTCAGGCGCTTGAGCATATCTCCAAGCAAGTACGGAGAATCGCCAAGAAATATAACCTCGTCGCAGTCTCAGTCCACCAAGGTGATGCGAATGCTCAAGGTAAGCTGTATCTTGATCTTGGTGATGTTTATTACAGTAACGTTGGCGTTCAGGCAGCGATGGATGTTATGATCGGTGTCGGAGCCACTAAGGAGATGTTAGAATCTGGGGAGAGAATGCTTAACCTAACCAAGAACAAAGTGAACGGGAACCACGATCCTATCGAGTGTTTCTTTAATACAAAAATCAGCAGGGTGATGTAGTGGATTGGAAACTGTACCTTAAGTACTACCTAACGACAGCTCACGGACTTATCACTACGCTACTTGGTGTGGGTTTCATTGAGATGCTGTTCACTGGAAACGAGCTGTTCTTCTCTGTGTTCCTAGCAGCATGGCTACTGAGAGATGCACGACACGAGTCTCCTGCTGTTGTTGTAGTCAGCAAAGAACAATACGAAAAATTCGAGGAGCCGGATGATAATCAGTGATGAATTATTCGTTGTAATTATTCTCAGCATCATTGGTGTTATGTACTTCTTTAAGAAAGGTAAGCACGAGTGAGGTAAAGCGTGTTAAATGTTTGACATAAATCAGCTAGACCCGGACATTTACCTGAAGGGTAAATTTCTGACGTTAGACTTAGAAACAACTAACAAGCACAAGGGTGATGCGTATGCAGACAACAGCCTTCTTCTAGCAGTATGGCGTTTGGATGGTAAAACTAAGTTCAAGTGGGGCAACATCTTTAACCAGCAAGAGCTAGTTCAGGACGTTGAATCCGTTGACTTCATTATCGCCCATAACGCTAAGTTTGAGCTTAAGTGGCTCAGGCAGTGTGGCCTTGATCTTACCAAGGTACTTGTGTACGACACACAGATAGGCGAGTACGTCCTAGCAGGCAACACTGCGAAGCTAAGTCAGCTAGGTCTTGGTAAGGTAGCCCCGAAGTACAATGAGGGTGTGAAGGATGCCTTTATTGATAACAGTATGAAGGCACAGATATGTCCCTCAGATCTACCTAAGAGCCTCGTGCTCCGTCGTTGTAAGAAAGACGTACGTCAGACAGAGGGCGTGTTCAAGAAGCAGTTACAGAAGCTCAGGAAGCGATCCTTGCTGCCAGTTATGTACACTCGCTGTATATTCACACCTTGTCTGGCTGATATGGAGTACAACGGACTCAAGCTAGACGCTGATCGCGTAGCTACTGAGTACGCAGAGGTTGATAAAGCGTTGCAGGAAGTAACGCGAGAGATGAACGTGTTCACAGGAGGCGTTAATCCGAAGTCTCCGAAGCAGATGGGTGAGTTCGTTTATGATGTTCTGAAGTTCAAGGCTCAGAAAAACAAGGACGGTACTGAGAATCGCTCCGTATCTGCGAAGGTGCTAGAGACCCTGAACCCTCGCACTAAGAAGCAGCTTAAGTTCATCGAGCTTCGTAAGAAGCAAGCGAAGTTAACAGCTCGGATGGATAAAGCCCTGAAGAACTTCATGGCCTGTGTCGAGGCTGATGATATTCTACGTGCTCAGTTCAACCAGACTGTTACAAA
>JAPHSO010000262.1 GCA_026193675.1 Gammaproteobacteria bacterium
AGCAGGGGATTGGATGGATACCGATAACTGGAAACAGAAGTATCTCGACCAACTCGATGAGATCGAGCAGAAGGAGAGGCTGTGGGGTGCGCTCGAAGAGAAGCTAAGGCAGTTTATCTCTCACCTCTCTCTCGCTGCTGACGACAGTAACAAATCGCTCAGTAAACAGCTCAACACACTGCGTGCCGCCATTCGCAAGGGGCGCACCTATCAGGAGATGTCGGGCCTCCTCGACTCCATCTCCAAGAGCATTACCGAGCTAGATGATCGCCGCAAAAAGAGCGCAGCACTGCCCACTGCAGGTGAACTATTACTGCAGCTTGCCACCTCCATTAAATTTCCCCGTTCAACTCGCCACCTATCAAAAGAGTTCCTGAAAAATTATCGTGATATCAATGTCGATAACCTGGAGCAGGCGGCGAGCGCATTTATCACGATGCTTAGTCAGGCGCTGCAACAGCTACTGGATGAACAGAAGGGTGATGATGAGGGTGGTGGGGGTCTGTTCGGCAAACTGTTCCAGAAAAAAGAGAGTGAAGCGGAGTCGAAAGAGCATCCCAGTGCTGCTGCTAGCGGCCAGAATGAGTACGATCCTGGCCCCATCTCCATTGCTCCATTACTTCCTGATGTTGAAGATCCACTGGAGCCTGCGAAACGTATTCTCGATCAGCTGATTCGCCAACTTATCAGTAACCAGGCCGAAAGTGATCTACTCATCTCACGCGTTGCCAGGAGCTATCGCGAAGGTGATCTCATTAGCCTCACCAACGAGCTAACCAGCCTGATCGGTCAGGGTATTGATGGCGATCTCTCTGAAAAGCTGAGTATGCTTCCAGCCCATGAGGTGCTGATCCAGCTACTCGAACGGCTTGACATCCCCTCAGAACTTAATGAGCAGTTTGATGCGGTCAAGAAGAGCCTGGCTCGCGGTGTAGAGACCGATAAACTGGAGGAGGTACTCAAGCAGATTGCCGATCTTATTCTCGCCATGCGCTCACGCATTCAGAAAGAGAAGGGGGAGCTGGAACAGTTCCTCAAGCAACTCACTGAGCGCCTGCAAGAGATCGATATCAATATCCAGGATCACTTTCAGGATCACCGCAACTCTTATGAGGATGGGCAGGAGCTGCACAAAACTGTAGACCGGGAGGTTCATCAAATCGCCAACTCCGTCGAGCAGGCAACTGATCTACCCACCCTGAAAGAAAATGTTCAGCAGCGGGTAGAGACCATTTTCAAACATATGGAGCTCTACCAAAAGAGTGAGGCTGAACGCCTCGAAAAGGCTGAACAGAAAGTTAAAGATCTAAGTCAACGGCTCACCATCATGCAGAACGAATCTGATCGACTGCAGCAGAAGATCGTGAGTGAGCGTAATCTAGCAATGGTTGATCCACTCACCGGTATCAACAATCGTCTCGCTTACAACGAACGAATCGAGTCTGAGTTTGCCCGCTGGCAGCGCTACCAGACACCGCTGACAATGACGGTCTGGGACATCGATAAATTTAAGAGTGTTAATGACAACTACGGCCATCAGGCCGGTGACCGAGTGCTCACCGTTGTCGCCAAGCTATTAAGCAGACAGATTCGTGAGACCGACTTTGTCGCCCGTTTTGGTGGTGAGGAGTTTGTACTGCTGATGCCAGAGACCCCTTTAGAGCAGGCGCAGAAAGTTGCCGACAATCTACGTCGCAGCATCGAACAGTGTGAATTCCACTTTAAGGAGCAGCGCGTTCCCATCACCATCTCCTGTGGTCTGGCCCAGTTCAGTAAGGGTGATAAGGTTGAGGCGGTATTTAACCGAGCTGACAAAGCGCTCTATCAAGCAAAGCATGCCGGTCGCAACCGTTGCTTAACCGAGCAGGATCTTGACTCAGAGGGCTAGGCGAAGGGCCTTAACTTTGCTCTTAAACCGATCGCGTAGTAGACGCAACTCCTGGGCAGAGGCGGGACGATAGCGCAGGCGATAATAGAGCTCAGTAATCTCTCCAACCTCCTCTGTAAGTTCCGGCCTGACACTTGTCACCTTTTTTGCAAACTGCTCTGGAGTCTCCGACGCCAAATGGGTCACTCCCATTTTATTAAATGAGTGACAAAAGCGCCGGTACAACGCCACCACCGGGTCAACTCTCTGACGCCGATAGAAAATCAGTAG
>JAPHSO010000029.1 GCA_026193675.1 Gammaproteobacteria bacterium
CACAGCGAACTGGTCATTATGGGGGGCTCCTTTGTTGCTCAGGGGGGACAAAATCTGATCGAACCGGCCTCTTTGGGCAAGGCGATCATTGTCGGTCCCCATATGGAAAACTTTGCCAATGAGACACATGACCTGCTGGAACAACAGGCTATCGTCCAGGTGGAAAATGGTGAAATGCTGAACCACAAACTATCTGAGTTAATCGCTAATACAGAAGAGCGAAAGAGACTCGGTGAGCAGGCCGAGCAGTTTGTTAATAGTCATGCCGATGTGCTTGAACGCTATGTGGCATTTATTGAACGGAACATCTCACAATAAAACTAGCTGGCCTGATAACCATCCAGGAGTTGCGACCAGTTCAACTCACTAAAATTGAAGTGGTGATTATTACGTCTGAATTTGTCCAGCGAGCGGCGCAGCCTATCAAGATTTGCGTTTTGCCAACTCCTGGCAGGTTCTCGCCTCTCCCCCCGATCAAAGTCAATCAAATAGAACCCGCCATTAGAAGCAATCATTATATTTCGCGCATTGAGATCGGCGTGATATATCCCCCGTTTATGAAAATTGGAGATGGTCTCACCCAGCTGACCCCACATCTCATCGGATATCGACTCACCAAATAAAAGATCTGCCAGAGGTTGTGCATTGAGTCTGCGGGTAACCAGATCAGCCCGATAGAGAAGACCACCTTTGACCACCCGTGCAGCAATCGGTTGAGGCACCGGCAACCCACCACGATAGAGCTCATCAAGCAGGTGCCACTCACGCCATGCACGGCTAGAGGCAAGGGATATTCCAAGGTAGCGATCATCAAGGAACTTGGCAGGAAGTCCGCCACGACGATAGTGGCGCAGCACAAAATCACCCTCCTCAGTGGAGAAAAAGATCGCTTCGCCTCGGCCAGTTGCAGTAGCTATCGCATCGCTCGCATTATGATCGAAAAAACGATCATCAACCTGCGCTATAATCTCACCATCAAACAGGAAATAACTATTACCGGATCTACTTTCTTGCGCGCCCATTCTACCTCGTTGCCACTTTCATCACCGCCAAACTCTCTCTGTCTTCTCAGGTTGTCTGCTATCGGTGATATCAGCCATACCCTGCCCATTCTGCGCACTATTCAAGCCGCTTGGCCGACAACCCAAATCAGCTGGATTATCGGCAAGACCGAGTATGAACTGGTCAAAGATATTGAAGGGGTCGAATTTATCATCTTTGACAAGAAAAGGGGACTGAAAGGCTATTTTGATATTCGCAAGCAGCTTAAAGGCAGGCAATTCGATCTGCTTCTACATATGCAGATGTCTATTCGCTCGAGTCTGATCAGCCTGTTTATCAATTCACCGATTAAGCTTGGCTTTGACCGTGCCCGGGCCAAAGACTATCAGTGGCTATTCACCAATCATAAGATAGCCGCCCGGGAGCGTGAGCATGTCATTGATAGCTTCTTTGGATTTACCGATGCGATTGGAATTAGTGAAAGAGTCGTTGAATGGAATATTCCGATCCCCGAAGAGGCTCAACAATATGCCGAACAGCAGCTACCTGATGGGGCCAAATATCTCATCATCAGTCCCTGTTCGAGCATGGCCTACCGCAACTGGCTGCCTGATCGTTATGCCACGGTCGCCGACTATGCGGTTAAGAATTTGGGATATCAGGTTGTGCTGACCGGAGGTAATAGTCCCATCGAGCAAAAATATGCCATAGAAATTATAGAATTGATGGAAGAGGTTCCAATCAATCTAATCGGTAAAAGCTCTCTCAAACAGCTACTGGCTGTTCTAAAACGTGCTGAGATAGTTATTGCACCAGACTCAGGGCCAGCACACCTCGCTACAGCAGTCGGTACCCCAGTGATTGGACTCTATGCCTGTACCAATCCCGACAGAGCGCGCCCCTACATGAGTCATGAAACAACGGTTAATCGATATCCCGAGGCTATCAAACAGAAATATGAAACAGGCGTATCCAGTGTAAAGTGGGGAGAACGGGTCCGAGATGAATTTGCCATGCCACTAATTAAAATTAAAGATGTAACATCAATTCTTCAAACTATGGGAAAAACTCAGTAGATGAATATCCTCTTTGTCGACTCCAAATCATCTGAAAACTATGATTTCAA
>JAPHSO010000109.1 GCA_026193675.1 Gammaproteobacteria bacterium
ATGGATAAGTATTGCTTTGACGGCTGCTACAAGTGGTAAATCGGTAAAGGTGAGCACTAGTGGATGTCTAGGCACATACCCAACCTTAAATAATTCAGAAAACACCTGATTTTATCTTAAGAATGAGTAAGTAATGGAAGTCACGGATGACCAAGGAAGGATTAATAGTAGTACCATTGATATTGCTGATATTTAGTGCTAAAGCAGAATACACATGCAGCGGAAGTATTGATTCAATTAATCAAGCTTATGATGGCTTGGTTTCTATGGCATCAAATTATTGATATGGGGATACGCAAGGAAGAATGATTAATAGTCTGAATGCAGAATGGAAGGGGGTTAGTGTCGACACTTGTAAAGGATGGTTATCATCGGTTCTTTCAAACTCAGCAAGGACTCAAAATATTTCAATTCAATATATTGATGACTAATCATCTTGTCGAGATCAGCCAACATAGTCTGGGGCTAGTAAACCATGGACTATGTGGTAATGAATACAATTCGAGGATAGGAAATTGATCAAAAAAATATTGTTTTTAATAGTCATAAGTATTTCAACACAAGTAACTGCTACACCTGGAAATTGGATGCCTGTTGCCAAGAATATTTCGGGCATCATCATCGAAGGTGGTGAAAATAGTGGAGTAGCTACAATATTAATTGAAGGGGGTGTTCAAGCTGAATATATTCCTAGTGACTGCAATACTCCCTACAACACCGCTGATTTGACAACCGAAAAAGGTCGCGGAATATTGAGTGTGGCCTTGTCTGCACGTTTGAGCAACATGCCAGTTAAATTGGCTCTTTCATGTATTGGAGGCAGACCTCTAATTACTCACATTTGGCTATAATCATCAAACATGATGCTTTAGTGTTATTGAATAAATGGACAAATTCTATTGATATGTTTGTATAAGGATAAGCAAGGTGCTGAAAGAATTATCGTTATGATCGGGTGTGCTGCAGGTTATGTTTTTCCAGCTAGCAGTATAGGAACAAAAATTGTAATAGGTTAAATGGAGCTGAGGATTTCTTTCAAAAACAAACCTGTTAACAAAGTTGTGTCCGTCGAAATTTCTTTAATGGGTAGGCTTTTGATGTGGTATGTGATGGATTATGTAATTTTGTTCCCACTGATTTGTCAAAAAAATTATTATTGCCATTGGGGATGATTGGCCATGGTCAGCCTAGTTGAGTAGTAATTATCAATTCATGTTTTACTAATTAAGGATTAACAAATAATGAAATGGTTAAAAATAATTGTTTGTTTATTTGTAATGATTTTTACGGCATCGGTTGCAAACGCTATCCATTTGGGTGATGTAACAATTAAGGAGATTAGGGTTTGGGATAACAGGGTCCTTGTAAAAACAAATCAACCTATCATAAAAGCGGAGTGTGCGACGGTTGATGGGTATTTTTCTGTAAATCTTGATGAAAACCATGCTTCAAATCGTAAATTAAGTGTTCTCCTAACTGCTCAAGCTTCACAAAAAATTGTAAATCCGAACTGTACTACTACATGTGAATCCACATGGTCTTCGTGGTTAGGTACAGTAACTATATGCGATGAAGTTGCGATTAAATGAATGAAAAGTTGTGATTAAATATTGAGATATCATTTGCATAAGTACTTAATTTATTTGGGAAATATTTTCCGGAAATGCCTCCGCACAGCCTGAAATCGTGATATTTGAACAATGGGTTATAATTACAGTCCAATTCTACAGAGCATTAACCAGTTCGACCGCTATGTTAAAACGTGATCTTCTTAAAATTATATTGGTCACCAGTTTCCTTGGGTGTCTTTTCGGGCCGCTCTCGCTTTGGGCCGATAGTGATAGTGATGATGAAAGTGCCGCTATCAAGAAGGTTGAGGTCATCAAGGTGACCGATTTGCAACAGCTTGGTCAGGAGTCGCTTCAGCGTAATCTCCCAATTGTGATGATGCTCTCAGCGGACGGTTGTAGCTGGTGTCTCAAGCTTGAAGAGGAGCACTTCAAGCCGATGTTGCGCAGTGGCGAGTATGAGAACAAGGCGCTGATTCGCCAGTTCAAGATTGATGATGGCCTGCTGGTGCGTGATTTTGATGGTCAAATGGTCTCACCTGATGAGATCAATGGTCGCTATGGCGCCTTTGTCACACCGACTATCATCTATCTTGATGGTAATGGGAGCGAACTGGCAAAGAAGATGGTGGGTATGGGAACCAGCCACTACTTCGGTAGTTACCTCGATGTGGCGATCGATGAGTCTCTCGATAAATTGCATCGTACCACTCCCCTCAGGGCAAAATTGGCCAAACTCTCCGCACAATAGTGCGGGACTCATTTTCAGCTTTTGTAGAACAATCTCTTTAACTTAATTCGATGACTAAATTAATCTTTGCCATTCTGGTACTCCCCTTTCTCGTCTCTTGCGCAACGATGAGTGAAGATGAGTGTCGTACCGCCGATTGGCAACTTATCGGTTTCAGTGATGGCACCAAAGGCTATGCAGTTTCAAGAATCTCTGACCATCAAAAAGCGTGCGCGAAGGTGGGGGTCTCCCCCGATTTGAGCGCCTACAAACAGGGACGTGATGAGGGGTTACTCGACTACTGCAGGCCGGCAACAGGTTATCGACTTGGTGCTCGAGGCGGTAGTTTTAATGCGGTCTGTCCTGTGCAACTTGAAGCGGAGTTCTCAGAAGGCTATCGCTATGGCAAAGCGATCTACCTCAAAAAGAGCGAGCTCAATTCGCTAAAACGCGATCTGGTCAAACAGCAGGATGAGCATGCATTGATTGCAGAGATGATTGAGCACAAGGAGAGGCGCCTGGTGCAAGATGGCATTCCCAAGGCCAAACGGGTTCAGCTACTTGAACAGATAAAAGAGCTGGGTGCGGATCTAACTTACTCCGAAGAGCGCCTCATCAGCCTGCAACGTGAGATGGATGGCGCAGGCTATGAGCTGGAAAGGCTTAAGCGAAACAATCCCTACCTGGAATATTGAAACATTTGCAGCTTAAGTCTCTTTACAGATAATCCCGATCAACACTAAACAGTTCAGGATATTTTGCTGTAGTCGTCTGGTAGAAGGCCATAATTTTACGCATATCTGCCTGAGTGTCATCGGTTAACTGAATCACCTCCTTTATCCCGCACTCCTTTTTGGCGTAATCGATATAGCCCAGCAATATCGGAACACCGGCCCGTTTGGCCACTCGATAAAAACCGCTCTTCCACTTCTCACGTCGACTGCGGGTCGCTTCAGGGGTGATGGCGATGATGAGATCATCGGTCGCCTCATTTAGTAGATCGGCCATCACATTGACCATATTTTTATGCACAATACCCGGCTTGGGGGTACGATCGATCGGGATTGCGCCCAGATGGTCTAAAAAGCTGCCGACCGGAAAAAACATCCACTCTTTCTTAATGGTGAACCTGATCGGCAGCTCCATCAGATCGGTGGCACCCATACCGATAATAAAGTCCCAGTTGCTGGTATGAGGCGCAGCGATCATCACGAATTTCCGAACCTCAGACGGATTGGCTTTGGCTGGAAGGTGATTAACAACCCTCCAACCATTCAACTGAAACCACCAGCGGCAAAGTCGTTTAAACATAGGCGCTTATCAAAGGGTTTAACCCGCCCTTTCCTTTAGCAGCTTTCTAATTTCTGGTAGGTGGCGTCGACTGATGGCGGGCCCCACCTGCTCGCTCTTGAGCTGTACATGCTGCTCTCCATCCTCAACCTTAATGATGCCACTAATCTGTTCCCGTGTGACTAAGGCGTTG
>JAPHSO010000210.1 GCA_026193675.1 Gammaproteobacteria bacterium
TTACTCAATAATCTTAGAAACAACACCAGCACCTACGGTACGTCCACCTTCACGAATCGCGAAACGTAGACCCTCTTCCATTGCAATGGGGTTAATCAGACTAACCGTCATCTTAACGTTATCGCCAGGCATTACCATCTCAACACCTTCTGGAAGATCACATGCACCGGTTACATCGGTAGTACGGAAGTAGAACTGTGGACGGTATCCGTTGAAGAATGGCGTATGACGGCCTCCCTCTTCTTTACCCAGTACGTAAACTTCGCACTCGAATTTGGTGTGTGGCTTGATTGAGCCTTTGTGTGCCAGTACCTGACCACGCTCAACATCTTCACGCTTGGTACCACGAAGCAGTACACCCACGTTATCACCCGCACGACCTTCGTCGAGCAGCTTGCGGAACATTTCAACACCGGTAACTGTGGTCGTTACGGTATCTTTAATTCCAACGATTTCGATCTCTTCACCCACTTTTACGATGCCGCGCTCAACACGACCGGTCACTACAGTTCCGCGACCTGAGATTGAGAAAACATCCTCAATCGGCATGATGAATGCACCATCAATGGCACGCTCTGGCTCTGGGATCCATGCATCCATCTCTTCAACGAGTTTGTGAATACTTGGAACGCCGATATCAGAGGTGTCGCCTTCGAGGGCTTTCAGTGCTGAACCGGTTACGATTGGGGTATCGTCGCCTGGGAATTCGTAAACGTCTAGCAGCTCACGGATCTCCATCTCTACCAGTTCAAGTAGCTCTTCGTCATCAACCTGGTCTGCCTTGTTGAGGTAGACGAGGATGTATGGAACACCAACCTGACGTGATAGCAGGATGTGCTCACGGGTTTGTGGCATTGGGCCATCAGCAGCAGACACAACCAGAATCGCGCCATCCATCTGAGCCGCACCGGTGATCATGTTTTTGACGTAGTCGGCGTGTCCAGGACAGTCAACGTGAGCATAGTGACGAATGTCTGACTCGTACTCTACGTGCGCTGTTGAAATGGTGATACCGCGCTCACGCTCTTCTGGAGCTGAGTCGATATTTGCATAATCTTTGAATTCACCACCGTGCTTCTCTGCCATACACTTGGTGATGGCCGCTGTCAGGGTGGTCTTTCCATGGTCGACGTGGCCAATGGTGCCTACGTTGACATGGGGTTTCGTTCTTTCAAATTTCTCTTTTGACACGACTAATTACCTCTACAAAAAATCTAAAATATCTAAAAATCTATAAAACGTTTATGAAGCCTTCTTCATGACGACTTCGGTAACACTATTTGGAGCTTCCGCATACTTGGAAAACTCCATTGAATATGTTGCACGACCCTGAGTTGCTGAGCGCATCGCTGTTGCGTAGCCAAACATCTCTGATAAAGGAACTTCAGCGCGAATCTGCTTACCAGATACACTCTCTTCCATTCCCTGCATGATTCCGCGACGACGATTCAAATCGCCCATCACATCACCCATGTACTCTTCAGGAGTAACCACTTCAACATTCATAATCGGCTCCAGGAGATATACGCCTCCATCAAGAGCGCCCTGTCTAAAGCCCATTGAAGCGGCAACTTTAAATGCCATCTCGTTAGAGTCGACATCATGATAGGAGCCATCAAACAGAGTGACCTTCACATCCTCAATCGGATAACCGGCCAGAACGCCATTGCCCATCTGTTCCTGAATACCTTTATCGATAGCCGGGATGTATTCACGCGGAACACTGCCACCAACAATCTCATTAACAAATTCGTAACCTGCGCCACGCTCTTGTGGCTCAATACGCAGCCATACATGACCATATTGTCCACGACCACCAGACTGACGAACAAACTTGCCTTCAGCCTCAACCTTGTTACGAATGCCTTCACGATACGAGACTTGTGGTGCGCCCACATTGGCCTCAACAGAAAACTCACGCTTCATGCGGTCGACGATAATTTCAAGGTGCAGTTCACCCATACCTGAAATGATGGTCTGGCCTGACTCTTCATCAGTGCGAACACGGAATGAAGGATCCTCTTGAGCCAATTTCGAGAGGGCTACGCCCATCTTCTCTTGATCTGCCTGAGTCTTTGGCTCAATCGCCACCGAGATAACCGGCTCAGGAAAATCCATACGCTCAAGCGTAATAATGTTATTCAGATCGCAAAGGGTCTCACCGGTGGTGACATCCTTAAGGCCGACAGCTGCAGCGATATCGCCGGCACGAACCTCTTTAATCTCTTCACGCGAATTGGCATGCATCTGCAGAATACGACCAACACGCTCTTTTTTACCTTTAACCGGGTTAAAGACAGAATCACCAGACTTAAGGACACCTGAGTAGACTCGGAAGAAGGTCAACGTACCCACAAATGGGTCGGTGGCAATCTTAAATGCCAGTGCTGCAAACGGCTCGTCATCATTGGCGTGGCGCTCTGCCTCGCTCTCATCAGCATCATCAAGGATGCCGGTGATCGCCTTAACATCGGTTGGTGCAGGCATGTAATAGATGACCGCATCAAGCATCGCCTGCACACCTTTGTTCTTAAAGGCAGAACCACACATGCAGAGCACAATCTCGTTTCTCAGTGTCTGAACACGCAGACCTTCACGAATGTCATCTTGAGAGAGGCCACCCTCATCAAGATATTTTTCCATCAGCTCTTCGCTCGCCTCGGCAGCTGCCTCGACCATCTGCTCATGCAGCTCTTGCGCTTTATCCTGCAGCTCTGCTGGAATCTCTTTCTCTTCATAGGTAGCCCCCATGTCAGATTCATTCCAGTAGATCGCCTTCATGCTCAGCAGATCCACCACACCTTCAAATTCTTCTTCGCTACCAATATTCAGCTGCATTGGCACCGGGTTCGCGCCGAGGCGCTTCCTGACCTGCTCAACCACGCGCAGGAAGTTGGCGCCCGCTCGATCCATCTTGTTGACGAA
>JAPHSO010000347.1 GCA_026193675.1 Gammaproteobacteria bacterium
CGCCGGTCCTGCATTGGTAGAAGAAATTGTTGTGGAATATTGACCCGCTCCGTCAGTCACACCACTTGCTGCAGCATAATTACCCCTAGTTGCAGTAAGGTTCACTGTAGAACCTACAACAGGAGCTCCTACATTATCTAACCAGGTAACCGTAACAGTAGCATTATCCCCAAGTTCAATATCTGTATCTGCAGGCGTGCCTGGATCAGTAATAGCAATGGTGAAGCTACTTGCACTACTAACAGATAGACTAAATGCACTACTGATACCCAATCCAGATACAGTAATGGTATCTGTACCAGCAACATCACCAGTTACAGTTATCGAGGCACTTCCACCAGAATCAGTCGTTACCGTAGCGCTACTGAGAGTGTTTGCGTTTGCGGAGGTGATAGAAAGCACCTCTCCTGCAACCTTATTACCTGACCCATCTTCAGCAATAATGGTAAGGGTTGTCGTACCACTAATCACCATCTGTGAAGATCCTGAAATCTGGAGAGTTGCCCCAGTTACAGCAACATTTGAAGAGCCTGTGACACTTCCTGCTGTTGCAGTAGCAGTAAGGGTTCTATTAGTAAAGTTGGTAGGTGAGCTAAGCGTTGCCTCAGCTGTGCCCGTACTATCTGTTGTGGCACGAGTTACCGCAAGTGTTCCATCCAGATCAACATTAAAGGTAACGTCTTCACCCTCAATCAGATTGTTGTTTCCATCTTTGATATAGGCCGTTAGCGTCACAGAGCCACTACTTCCTGACAGCAACTGAGCACTACTGGAAACTAGCTGAACAGCAGAAGCTGCTGTCGCTGTTGTGCTATCAGTTTCAACCGAACAGCCCCATAGGGTGGCCATTAAGACAAGAATTAATAACTGAGTGACTTTTTGTATATTTCTCATATTCATGTCCTACATTAACCCTGCTTTCAAACTATCTTTTAAGATTTTTGGTGTCACAAAAATAAGCAGCTCTTTTTTGTTATCCAGGTTGGAGTCCCGTTTAAATAGATTCCCGATTATTGGAATACTCGATAATCCAGGTACCTCATCCGCAGTATTAACTTTCTCTTGTTCATAAATTCCGCCAAGAACAACTGTTTCGCCATTGTTAACCAGAACCTGAGTTGATATTGCGCGCGTATCTATGGCAGGAACACCGCCACTCACCACAGCACTCACATTATCTTTACTCACCTCAAGGTCCATCACAATTCGGTCATCTGGTGTAATTTGTGGAGTAACCTTCAAGCTCAATACAGCTTTTTTAAATGATGTTGAAGTCGCACCACTTGAACTTGCCTCTTGATAGGGGATCTCAACACCCTGCTCAATGGATGCCTCCATCTGATTTGAGGTAATAACACGAGGATTTGATACTAGTTCACCAGTACCTTCTGTCTGCATTGCAGAAAGCTCCAGATCAACAAGATAATTTGATCCCAATACCGCCAATCCAAACTGAGCAGAAGGTGTAGTAGTAGGAAGATTTATATTCATCGTCCCATTAGCACCATTAGTAGTTATGCCGGCAGTATTAGTGGGATTTGGGCCTAGATTGGCGGTCACCCCCAAACTACGACTAAAGTCATTACTCGCAACAACAATCCTGGACTCGATCATCACCTGACGAATTGGAATATCCAGTTTTTTCACTAACGAGCTGATCTCATCAAGCTTCTCACTGGTATCCAGAATCATCAGGGTATTGGTACGCTGATCTACTGTCACCTGCCCTCGCGCTGACAGGATTGATGCCTTCTCTCCCGACTTTAACAAGGTCGCGATATCCCCAGCCTTGGCATAATTAATCTGGAAAAAACGGGTAATAACAGGAGCAAGGTCGACAATCTGCTTCATTGCCTCAAGCTCCTGTTTCTCCCGCTCCGCAATTTCAACATTTGGTGCGACCAGTATTACATTCCCGGTTTGGCGTTTACCTAGACCACGAGTGCGGAGAATAATGTCTAACGCCTGATCCCAGGGTACATTTTTTAGCCGCAGAGTAATTGCACCATTTACCGTGTCACTGGCAACAATGTTAAGACCTGTAAAATCTGCTATCAGCTGCAGAACCGATCTGACCTCGATATTCTGGAAATTAAGTGAAAGCTTTTCGCCTGAATAACCAAGTTTGTCCTTCTTAATCTCCTTGGCCTCTTCCTCTGTTAACGGCTTCACTTCAACTTGATAGGTATTTCCAGTTTGATAAGCCATATAGTCATAATCGGCACCTCCAGGGGTGATGACCAACTGACTTCCGCGCTCATTTGTGAAGGCATCAATTAATGATACGGGTGTTGCAAAATCAACAACATCAAGCCTCTTCTTGAGGCTACTTGGAAGCGATGCCCCAATGAAATCAATGAAAATTTTACCATTACGCTTCTGAAGATCGACAACTGATGCGTTATCACTCAGTTCCACAATAATTTTTGCCTCTCCACTCTCACCGCGCCTAAAGTCGATAGACTTAATCTCGGTATTACTCATTGGACTTACTGATGTCTCGGAGCTACTAACTACCTGCGTTACTGCGCTGGAAGAGTTTGTACCTTCGGTATTAAGCTGCACAAAAATTGTTTTGTTCGCCGTACGAATCTTATAAGGCACCATCTGTGAAAGATTAATGACCACACGGCTACGATCACCGGCCTGAAGCAGGCGCGCTGAGTTTGCGACACCCATATCTATTGGAATTATTCGTTTATCAACAGATAGTTTGCTCTTGGGAATATCGATAGAGAGTCTTGCCGGGTTATCAATAGTAAAACTACCGATGTTTTCAGGAATAGCTCCATCAAGTTCAATCCGCAACTCTACCTGACCATTGGCCAATGCATTAGCATCAACACCGGTGATTACTGTCTCAGCGGCGACACTTAAGGAGCTCACTCCCCAAAGCATCAGTAAAATTGACAGACCGAAAAATCTCCTCACAACCATGACTCCTTTGCACCCTTTAAGGTAGTTATCCACTTTTGAGCTAACCATCTATATAACCTCATAACTATTCGATCAAGCTCAGTCCAGCCAAGCGTTCTATCCATCCACCCATACCGTTGGGAACCAGCTCACTAACATCTACTCTAGAGTCTGAGATATTGGTAATTTTTCCATAATTTTGTCCAATGTAATTTCCAACCTGAATTTTATGTATCAGAGAATCAGGAGATATTATGATTGCCCAGATGTTTCCACCTCGCTCCAAACTACCCACATATCTCAATGTATCTAATGGGAAGCTTTCCAGGCTCTCTCTATTTCGATTTGAATCGGGCGTGATACCACCACCAACCACCTCAGCTTTGTTAGAGACCATCTCCTCCTGCTGCATAGGTTCAAATGGACTGCGGCTATTCTGATCAACCACGTATACATATGAGTCATACGCCTTAAACTCGGGCACAGGCTTGATGCGGCCAGCCTTTTTAGACTTTTCTGCATTTACATATCTTTCGAGGTCCGACATAATGTTTTCACTGCAGCCACTTAGCAAAACAGAGGCTGCTAGAGCCATGACCACAACCAAACTGTGCATTCTATCTGCTAGCATCAACTATTTTCCCTTCTTTCCCTTCTTTCTCTTACTGCTTTTATTGGCAGCAATTTCATCTTCATCAAGATATCGATAGGTCTTTGCAACGGCTTCAAAAGTCATCTTATCACCACTCTCTTTGCCCTTTAGCAAGCTGATTTCATGAAGCGTAACAATACGGGGAAGTGCCGCTACACCACTAACGAACTCTCCAAATTCATGAAAATTCCCCATAATCTTTAACGCAATCGGTAACTCAGCATAGAACTCCTGAGGAACTTCACCTTTAGGTTCAAACAGCTCAAACGAAAGACCGCTCGCAAGGCCGGTCTGAGTAATATCAATCAGAAGGTCTGCAACCTCCGTACGACTTGGAAGTTGACGTAGCATTGTTCCGAAAGACTCTTCCATTTCACGCATCTGTTGCTGATAAGCGGCAAGGTTGACCGCCCGCATCTGTCCTTTTTCAAATTTGGTCTTCAACTCTGTCTCTTGATTGGTCGCCTTCTGCAATCGGTTTTCAACATCACTAATGTCAAGATAATAACCGGCCACCAATACACCAATACAGACTGCTAAAAGTACACCAACACGAGCAGCTAGAGGCCAGCTGCCCATATTTTCAGGATCAAGGTTCTGATATTGAGTGATATCAAATTTCATCTATCGCTTCCCCTTCTTCCCTTTCGTGCTCTTCTTTTCCTTTTCACTATCCTCTTCCTGATTCTGGCTCGCCTGTTTGACAATTAGAGTAAATTCTCTAGAACGGTCAAAACCCTGTTTTTCAGCTTTAATTACCAAAAGATTTGGCTCATCAAACCAGATAGACTGATCGAGTGCCCGCATAAAAGCTGAAACGCGAGCATTTGATTGGGCGACACCTTTGATAGTAAGAAGCCGAGATTTCTGAGTAACGGCAATTAGATAGAGCCCATCAGGTACCAGATGTGCCAATTCATCAAACAGATGAACAACCTCAGGTCGATTACTTTGTAGCCTTTCGATAATCTCCATTCGAGAGATCAGCTGTTGCTTTCGCCTCTCAAGATCTTGAATCGCCTCAATTTTGGAGTCTACGATCTTTATTTCGGCATTTAGAAAACTATTACGGCGATTCTGATGATCAATCTGGGATTGAATCTGTAGATGTACTACTGCAATAATGACAAGCATCAGACCCGCAACCACACCGATTAAAGTATAGAAGTCTTTATTCCGCTGTTTCCTTAGCTCTACACGCCAGGGTAATAGATTGATATGAGCCATTAATCGTAACTCCTCAACGCCAATCCACACGCAATCATAAGTGCGGGTGCATCATTTGCGAGCACCTGTGTCTTAATACTGGATGAGATACTCATATTAGCAAACGGATTGGCTATCGTGGTGGGTACCCCCTCCTGCTCAGCAATCAACTCAGCAATCCCCTCTATTGAGGAGCTACCCCCAGCCAGCACGATATGATCGACCGAACTATATTGGCTTGATGAATAGAAAAACTGCAGAGCACGTCCCACCTGCTGAACCATCATTCGCTTAAAAGGTTCTAAAACTTCCATCTGATAATCGTCAGGAAGCCCGCCCTGTCTTTTTGCCATACCCGCCTCTTCATAGGAGAGTCCATAGCGTCGTTGAATATCTTCAGTTAACTGTTTACCACCAAACGTCTGTTCGCGCGTATAAACGGTTTTCAAATCGTGCAGTACACTAAGAGTGGTCATTGTTGCACCGATATCGACAATTGCGATGGTTTTGTCGAGACCATGATCTGGCATCTGTTCACGTATCAGCGAAAAAGCGTTCTCTGTTGCATAGGCTTCAATATCGATAACCTTAGCTGTTAAGCCACCAATCTCAATCGCATCGGCACGAAGTTCAACATTTTCGCTTCGAGATGCCGCGAGAAGAACTTCAATTTTATCGGAATCATCCAGAGAACGGCCAATCACCTCAAAATCGAGATTGACCTCGTCAAGTGGAAACGGGATGTACTGGTCGGCCTCAAGCTCTATCTGTCCCTCCATCTCATCATCAGAGATAGAAGCGGGCATTGAGATAACTTTGGTAATAACGGCAGAACCGGCAACTGCTGCTGCCGCAAACTTTGCCTTTGTACCAGAACGCTTTACCGCCCGCTTAATTGCATCCCCCACACCTTCAACATCCGCAATGGTTTTTTCAACAATTGAGTTGGGTGGAAGGGGCTCTACCGCATAGCTCTCTACCCGATACTGCTCCCCACTACGACTTAGCTCCAACAGCTTCACTGCTGTAGTACTAATATCGAGTCCGAGAATCGTCGGAGACTTACGTTTGAATATTTCAGATAGCCGAGACATTTTTCCTTTATATTTCTGATGTTACGTAGAATACTTATTTAACAACATTAAATACCAGTGTCAACTACAGTGTCAACTATTTCATGCCATATACGGATAGAGGATTCTATAAAAACACCTTATACTCAGCTAATTTTTCGAGCTGTGAACCACTCCACATAATGCCACGAGCCAACCGCTTTATAAGACGCGCAACATTTACGCTAGCATTCCTGATGACTTTGGGGATATTTACGCTTGTCGCCGGTTACCTCTATCTGGAACCCAAGCTCCCCTCTATCGACCTCCTCAAGGATATTCAGCTACAGGAGCCGATGCGGATCTATGCCAGAGATGGTGAGCTCATCTCAGAATTTGGCGATATGAAACGTATCCCTCTGAATTATGAGCAGTTTCCTGAAGATCTTATAAATGCCGTGATCGCCGCCGAGGATGATCGGTTTTTCAAGCATATGGGTGTAGATTTCCAGGGTCTACTTCGCGCTGCCTATCAATTTGCCAGTACCGGTGAGAAGCGCCAGGGGGCAAGCACCATCACGATGCAGGTTGCCCGTAATTTTTTCCTCTCCCGCGAAAAAACATTTTTACGAAAATTTAATGAGATCCTGCTCTCGTTCAAGATTGAACGTGAACTCACTAAACAGGAGATCCTGGAACTCTACCTCAATAAAATCTATCTTGGCAAACGCTCCTATGGCATGGAGGCAGCGGCCAACATCTATTATGGGAAACCGCTGGAACAGCTCAATTTGGCACAAATTGCCATGCTTGCTGGCCTGCCCAAGGCACCATCCCGTTACAATCCAATCATCAATCCCGAACGTGCGCTGATACGTCGAAATTATGTGCTTCGTCGAATGAAGGCGTTAGAGATGATCGATGAGCACTCCTTTCAGGAAGCGCTTCAACAACCCGTCAATGCCACACTTCACATAACCAACAACGAGCTTGATGCCCCCTACGTGGCCGAAATGGTTCGGGCTGAGCTGATCAAACGTTATGGTGATGAGATCTACCAGTCCGGTTATCGCATCTACACAACAATCGATGCCAAGCTGCAAAAGGCCGCCAACCACGCCTTAAAACAGAATATCTTTAACTATGATATGCGTCATGGATATCGAGGTGTTGTTGCTCATTCAGCAATTGACGAAAATACAACCGTTCAATCGGGTACCACACTGCTGCAAAACTACCCCAGTATCGGTGACCTCGAATCAGCCCTGGTAGTTGCTATAGGAGAAAAAAGTGCAAAGGTCCTCCTCCAAGATGCCTCCATTGAAGAGCTCTCATGGGAGGCAATCTCCTGGGCAAAACCGTTTATCGACGATAATCGTCAGGGCCC